>CAZULR010000082.1:0-9076 GCA_964621235.1 uncultured Acidimicrobiaceae bacterium | reverse complement strand
ATCTCGGTCTCCCTCAACGCCTGGTGGACCGAGTCCGAGCTCGACTACGCCATCGAGGACTCCGGACTGTCCCTGCTGATCGCCGACCCCGAGCGCATCGAGCGGGCCCACGCGCCGGCCCACTCGCGCGGGATCCCGATGATCATGGTGCGCGGCGACCAGCTCGAGCCCAATCCCACCGGCGTCCATCGCTACGACGAGGTGGTCACCCTCGGCGACCCGATGCCGGTGGTCGAGGTCGACCCCGACGACGACGCCACGATCCTCTACACGTCGGGCACGACGGGGTTCCCGAAGGGCGCCGTCTCCACGCACCGCGCCGTGGTCAACGGACTGATGGGCTTCTGGTGCAACACGACGATCCAGACCGTCCGCAAGGGCGAGGACGCCCTCGGCACCGGTGGCGCCTTCGCCCCGTGCTTCATCCTGATCGTCCCGCTCTTCCACGTCACGGGTTGCGTGCCGGTCATGCTCTCCTGCTTCGGCATGAAGTTCAAGCTCGTGATGATGCACCGCTGGGACCCCGACACCGCACTGCGCCTGATCGAGTCGGAGCGGGTCACCACCTTCGTCGGGGTGCCCACCCAGAGCTGGGACATGCTGGAGAGCCCGTCATTCGACAAGTACGACACGTCGTCGCTGGCCAGCGTCGGCGGCGGCGGGGCCCCGGCCCCGGCCAAGCTGGTCGACCGGGTGGAGAAGGGGTTCACGCGGGGGCGTCCGAACATCGGCTACGGCATGACCGAGACGAACGGCCTCGGCCCGGGAAACACCGGTGACGACTACGTCTCGCACCCCACGTCCACCGGTCGGGCGCGCATGGCGGTCATGGACGTCGAGATCCGTGACGACGAGGGCGCCCCCGTGCCGGTCGGCACCCGGGGCGAGATCTGGATGCGTGGCCCCAACATCATCCGGTGCTACTGGAACAAGCCCGAGGCCACGGCCGAGGTGATCGTCGACGGGTGGCTCGCCTCGGGCGACCTCGGGCGGATTGACGAGGAAGGCTTCCTCTACATCGAGGACCGGGCCAAGGACATGGTGCTCCGGGCCGGCGAGAACGTGTACTGCGCCGAGGTGGAGAGCGCCATCTACGAGCACGGCGACGTCTACGAGGCGGCGGTGTTCGGGGTGCCGCACGAGCGCCTGGGCGAAGAGGTCGCCTGCGTGATCCTGCGCCAGCCCGGCTCCGACCTCGACGCCGACACGCTGCAGGACTTCCTGGCCGAGTCGGTGGCTCCGTTCAAGGTGCCGAGCCGCATCGCCTTCGCCGACGAGCAGCTTCCCCGCAACGCCTCGGGCAAGATCCTGAAGCGGGCCCTGCGCGACACGTACTTCGGCGCCGCGTCCTGAGGCGACGTCAGGCGGGGGGCGCCCCCTGTGGGAAGCGGAAGCCGTGGACCAGGGAGCGAGCCATGGCCTCGGCTCCGGCCCCGGCATCGGCCAGGAAGATCAGGCCGTCCAGTTCGAGGGACACCCACCCGTGGACGGCGGCCCACATCACCTGGGCCATCTGGACGGCGTCCCCGTCAGGCACCGCGCCGGCCTCCATGGCCCGGCGCGCCACCGCCACCAGCGCCTCGAAGGACATGGCCGCCGACCAGGCCGCCTCGACCGAGGGCTCGAAACCGGGGACGGCGTCGAGGAACATGAGCCGATAGGCCATGGGGTGCTCGAGGGCCAGGGCGCGGTAGCGCCGGAACCCTTCGATGAGCGCGTCACCGGGATCGTCGACACCGGCGAGCGACTCCATCGTGGCGCGTAGGCGGTCGAAGGCCTCGACCCAGAGCGCCTCGACGACCCCGTGCTTGCCCTCGAAATGGTTGTAGACGCCCATGGGCGCCACGTGGGCCGACGCGGCGATCCGCCGCACCGACAGTGCGTCGGGTCCCGAGGTCTCGAGCAGGTGGGCAGCCGCCCGCAGCAGGGCCGACCGCACGTCGGTGCTCGGCGTGCGGGTCCTCGGGGGCGGAGCCATGGGACGCATCGTACTAAAGGACATCGTGCTATTATTGTGGCACAGCGTTCTACTAGGAGCCGAGGAGGCGCCGTGACCGGACCCCATGTGGTCGAAACCGCCGATCGGGCGCACCGCACGACCGAGACCCCCGCCCACCCTCACCACGACCGCCGGTGGCTGGTCCTCCCGGTGCTGTGTCTGTCCGTCTTCCTCGTGGTGGTGGACAACACCATCGTCAACGTGGCCCTGCCCAGCCTGAGCCGGGACCTGGGCGCGTCGACGTCGGCGCTGCAGTGGATCGTGGACGCCTACAGCCTGACCTTCGCCGGCCTGCTCCTCGCCGGGGGAGGGATCGGCGACCGGCTGGGCCGCAAGCCCGTCATGCAGACGGGCCTCGTGTTCTTCGGCGTCTTCTCCGTCCTGGCCGCCGTGAGCCACAGCACCGGGGAGCTGATCTCGGCGCGGGCGCTGATGGGCGTGGCCGCGGCGTTCGTCTTCCCGGCCTCGCTGGCCATCCTCACCGACATCTTCACCGACCCGTCCGAACGTCAGAAGGCGCTCGGCATCTGGGGCGCCACCTCCGGCATCGCCGTGGCCTTCGGGCCCATCGTCGGCGGCGCGCTGCTCGAGCACTTCTGGTTCGGCTCGATCTTCCTGGTCAATGTGCCGATCGTGCTGGTCACGCTGGTCAGCGGGCATTTCCTCATCCCCCGTCTGGAGCGGGCGGCCGCCCGGCGCTTCGACACCCGGGGTGTCGTGGTCTCCACCCTCGGGCTGACCCTGCTGGTGCTCGCCATCATCCAGGGACCGCAGTGGGGCTGGGCCTCGGCGGCGACGCTCGGGTGCTTCGGGACGGCCGCCGTGCTGCTCACCGCCTTCGTGCTCCTCGAACTCCGGACCTCTGAGCCCCTGCTCGACGTGCGGGTCTTCGGGGTTCCCCGGTTCTCCTCGGGGGCGGTCTCGATCGCCGTCGCCTTCTTCTGCCTCTTCGGCTTCATCTTCGTGATCACCCAGTACTTCCAGTTCGTGAAGGGCTACTCGACGCTGTCGGCCGGGGTGCACACGCTGCCGTTCGCCATCGTGGCCGCCGTCTTCACCCCGGTGGGCGCCGTGGCGGCTCTCCGGGTGGGGACCCGGCTCGTGGTGGGCGCCGGGCTGGCGCTGATGGCGGCCGGGCTGGTGCTGGCGGGGGTGAGCTCGACACCGCACGCCGCGTACTTCGGCCCGGTGATCTGCGCCATGGTCCTGCTCGCCCTCGGGCTCTCGTTCATCACCGCGCCGGCCACCGAGGCCGTCATGGGATCCCTCGCGCCCGAGCAGGTCGGGGCCGGCGCGGCCGTCAACAACACGACGCGGGAGCTCGGCGGCACGCTCGGGGTGGCCGTCCTGGGATCGGTCTTCGCCTCCGCCTACGGTCCGCGGATCCTGCACGCCCTGGCCGGCTACCCGGTGCCCGGCCCCGCCCGGGAGGCGGCCCGGCAGTCGGTCGCCGCCGCCCTCGCGGTGGTGGGCCATGCCCCGGGCACCGTGCAGCCGACCATCCGGGCGGCGGTCTTCGCCGCCTTCGACTCCGGACTCGAGGCCGCCTGCATGGTCGGGGCCGGCGTCGCCGTGGTCGGGGCGCTCCTGGCCTTCCGGTTCCTGCCGGGGCGCCCCACCGACTGAGTGGCGCCGGTGCCCGGGTGGGCGGACGGGCACGGGCGGCCGCCACCGTCGGGATCACGACGCGGATCAGGGCAGCCGGGGCGGCACGGGCACCCGCGCCAGGTCCTCGGCCGCCACCACGTCGTCGAAGACGGCCGCCGCCTCATCGAGCAGGACCCGGGCATCGGGGTAGCGCTGCGAGAAGTGGCTGATCACCAGCCGACGCGCACCGGCATCCCGGGCCACCCGTCCGGCGTCGGCCGCCGTCAGGTGCCGGAAGCGACGGGCGAGGTCGAGGTCGGCCGAGGCGAAGGTGGCCTCGCACACCACCAGATCGGCACCGGCCGCCAGCTCGACGGCGGCGTCGCACATGCCGGTGTCCATCACGAACGCCATCCGTTGGCCCCGGCGGCGGGTGCTGACGTCGCCGAGTCGCACCGTCCGCCCCGCCAGATGGAGGACGCCGGTCGCGGCCAGGACGCCGACGTCAGGACCGTGCACGCCCGCGGCCGCCAGGCGGTCGGGCAGCATCCGGACGCCGTCGGGCTCCACGACCCGCCAACCGAACGTCTCCGGGTCGTGGTCGAGCCGGACCGCCTCGATGGCGAACGGTCCGCCGGTGCTGGCTGCACCGTCGGAGGTCACCGGCACCGGGCGCACGTCCAGGTGGTCCTGGAAGGCCGAGGCATGGCGCAACCTGTCGAAGTAGACCGACCCCGACGCCGGGAAGAGCACCTCGACGGGATGCGCCACCTGGTCGAGCGACAGTCGTTGCAGCACCCCCGGCAGGCCGAGGCAGTGGTCTCCGTGGAAGTGCGTCACGCAGATGTGGTGGATGCCGGTGGGGGAGGCACCGGCCAGGAGCAGCTGGCGTTGGGTGCCCTCGCCGGGATCGAAGAGCACGGAGCGGTCATCCCAGCGGAGGAGGTACCCGTTCTGGTTGCGCCGGCGGGTGGGAGTCTGGCTCGCCGAGCCCAGTACGACCAGCTCGCGTGCGGGCATGCCTCTGTTCTATCCCGTGGCAGTGTGGCCGGGTGAAGCGACCCGTGCTCGTCCGTCCCCGCTCCTCGCTGGCCGTGGTCGGTGGGTGCCATGACGGGTCGCTGGTGGTCCGGGTCCGGGAGCCGGCCACCGACGGTCGGGCCAACCGGGCGGTGGTCGACGCCGTGGCCGAGGCACTCGGCGTGAGCCGGCGCGCCGTCCGCATCGCCACCGGCTCCTCGGGCCGCCGCAAGGTCGTGGAGGTCGAGGGCGACGAGGTGATGCTGTCGGCCGCGTGGGATGCCCTGCTGGCCGACGGGTGAGCGGCGCGGCGGCGCGAGGTTGGAAGGCGCGAGGATCAGAGGCGCGAGTACCTGGCGGCCTCACCGGCGAACCGCTCCGCCGACTCGGCGCTGACCGAGGGTCTCGTCGTGGCCACCGCGGCGAAGACGTCGTCGGCGATCACCGCGGCGTCCTGTCCGTCCAGAGCCCGGTCGAACGCCAGCTGAGCGGCGCGCTGGGCGACGAGCGCGAAGTCGGCGGGCGTGAACCCGGGGGTGCGTTCGGCGACCAGCGCGGGATCGGCCGTGGGCACGAACTCCGACGCCAGCTCGGCCCGCTCGTCCCCGTCCGGGGCCCCGACCGGGACGATCAGGTCGAAGCGGCCCGGGCGCAGGAGCGCGGGGTCGATGGCGGCGATCGAGTTCGTGGCCATCACCATGAGACGGTCCGGCCGGGACTTGAACTGGGGGACCGCCTTCAGGAGCTCGTTGACGAGCGGTTGGCTGTCCGGGCGCTCGGACCGGTCGGATGCGATCTCGTCCGCCTCGTCGATGAAGGTGACCAACCGGTCGACCCGGCCGAGCTCCGCCAGGGCGTCGCGCAGGGCGCGTGCGCCCTCCACCCCCTGGCCGAGGAGTGACGGGTGCAGTTCGACGAACGCCCACGCCAGCCGGGAGGCGATCGCCCGGGCGAACGACGTCTTGCCGGTGCCCGGCGGCCCGAACAGGAGGACGGCGGCAGGCGGCCGCAGTCCCAGCTGGTCGGCCAGCTCGGTGTGGGCCAACGGAGCCACCACCCGCCGGTCGAGGAGCTCCTTGGCGGCCGAGAAGCCCATCATCGACTCCCATAGTCCGTCGCGGGGGACTGAGCCACCGAACCGCTCGACGATGGCCAGTTCCTCGGGCACCATCGAGGCATCGCGTGCGAACAGGTGGAGACCCTCGAGCCGGGTGAAGCCCTGGTTGACGAAGGCGTCCTCGCCGGCCTGGCCGGAAGGGACCACGGCGAGGAGCCGTGACGAGCCGCGGTGGATGACCTCCTGGTCGAGTTGGCGCAGGAGCGCCGACCCGATGCCGAGGTGGCGCCAGCCGGGGTGGAGGACGAACGCCAGGACGTGCGCATCGGGACCGGCCACCCGGGCAACGACCGCGCCGACGAGCTCACCGCCGGGGGAGACCGCCACCACGGCGGGCTGGTGCCCGTGGAGCGCCTCGACGACGTCGCTCCGGCTGTAGGGGGCCCCGGAGGCCGTTCCGGCCAGGTCGATGAGGCGCACCACCTCCTCCACCGGTGCGACCGGATCGCGGTCACCCAACGTCAGGACCCGCCACGATTCTGTCATCGCCACCACCCGTCTTCCGTGTACTCGCATGCTAGGACGTGGTGCCGCGTTGACCCGGGTCCCCGGGGGACGCACACTGTGGGCGTGGCCCTCCGGGCCGGTCAGGAGACATCGTGGGACAGTGGTCCAGGGCCGAGATCGACGAGGCGTTCGGCGAGTACCAGCGCAGAGCGGCCGCATCGGGCGCGAGCGGTGACTGGCGCCCCTGGACCGACCTGTTCACCGAGGACGCCGAGTACATCGAGCACCTCTACGGCCGGATGCACGGCAGACAGGCCATCTACGAGTGGATCCAGGAGACGATGTCGACGTACCCCGGCAGCGAGATGCCGGAGTTCCCGATCGAGTGGTACACGATCGACGAGGACCGCGGCTGGGTCATCTGCCAGGTGTGGAACCGGATGCGGGACCCCGGTGACGGCAGCGTCCACCAGGAGTACAACATCACGATCCTGAAGTACGCCGGCGACGGCCTGTGGTCCTCGGAGGAGGACGTCTACAACCCGATGCACTTCGGGACGATGCTGCAGGCCTGGGAGTCCGCCCGTGACGCCGCGGCCGCATCCTGACCCGACCGCGGGGCACCCCGGCCGGACGGGTGCCGCACTACGGTTGAGGCCGTGGAGCGACGCAGACTCGGACGCACGGGACACCTGTCCTCGGTGGCCGTCCTCGGTGGCGCGGCGTTCGCCCGCTCGGACCCCGAGACGACCGCGGCGTCGTTCGCCGAGGTGCTGGACGCCGGCGTCAACCATCTCGACGTGGCTCCCCAGTACGGGCGGGCCCAGGAGCTGCTCGGCCCGCTGATCCCCGCGGTCAGAGACGAGCTCTTCGTCGCCTGCAAGACGTTGCGCCATGACCCGGCCGGCGTGCGGGCCCAGCTCGAGGAGTCACTGACCCTGCTGCGTTGCGACTCGTTCGACCTCTACCAGCTCCACGCCGTCACCGACCTGGTCGAGCTCGACGCCCGGTCGCGTGCGGTCGAGGCGATCCTGGCGGCGCGCGACGAGGGCCTCACCCGCTGGGTCGGGATCACCGGCCACGAGCACACCACCCCCTCGGCCCAGCTCGAAGCCCTCCGGCGCTACGACCTCGACACCGTGATGTTCCCCGTCTACCCCCGCCTGTGGGCGGACCCGGACTACCGCCGGGATGCCGAAGCACTGCTGGAGTACGCGGCTGAGCACGACGTCGGCGTCATGGCCATCAAGGCGGCTGCCGCCCGGCCGTGGGCCGGCCGAGCGGCCACCGCCGACACCTGGTATGAGCCGTGGACCGCGGCACCCGACGTGACCCGCGGCGTGCGCTTCGCACTGTCGACCCCGGGCGTCCACGCCTTCTGCACGCCGGGCGACACCCGGGTGCTGCGCGCGTCGCTGGCCGCGGCGGCCGACTACGCCCCCCTGTCGACCGCCGAACGGGAGGCGGCGGTGGACGCCATGGCCGGTGAGTCGTCGATCTACCCGATGGCCTCGGCCTGATAAGGGTGGGCGCCGCCAGCGGGGACGGGCCGGGCGTGACGCCGGGCGAGGAGGTGCGGCTGGTCGCCCCGCTGCAGGGCACCGTGGTGCTGCTCCCGGTCCCGGTGGGGGGAGCGGTGTCGGCCGGCACCATCGTGGTGGTGCTCGAGTCGATGAAGATGGAGCACGTGGTGCGGAGTCCGGTCGCCGGCACGCTGTCCTCACTCGATGTGGACGTCGGCGGACTGGTCGCTCCCGGTACGGCGCTGGCCGCGGTCGAAGCCGGCGAGGTGGTCGATGGCGCAGCAGAGGGTGTCGACGAGGTCGACCTCGACCACGTCCGGCCCGACCTCGCCGAGCTGTTCGCCCGACGGCGCCTCCTGGCCGACGCCGGCCGCCCCGAGGTCGTCGCCCGACGCCACGCCGACGGGCGTCGGACCGCCCGTGAGAACATCGCCGACCTCGTCGACGAGGGCAGCTTCACCGAGTACGGCGGATTCGCAATCGCCGCTCAGCGCCACCGCCGCGACCTCGAGGAACTGGTCGAGCGCACACCGGCGGACGGCCTGGTGGGAGGCACCGCCCGGATCAACGGTGACCGGTTCGACGACGAGCACGCCCGCTGCGCCGTCGCCTCCTACGACTACACGGTCCTGGCCGGCACCCAGGGTCAGCAGAACCACCGCAAGAAGGACCGCCTGTTCGAACTGGTGGAGCGCCTGCGGCTGCCGATGGTGCTCTTCGCCGAGGGCGGAGGCGGCCGGCCGGGCGACACCGACTACGCCGTCATCACCGGGCTCGACACGCAGGCGTTCGCCCTCTTCGGCCGACTGAGCGGTCTGGTGCCGCTCGTCGGCATCGCCTCGGGTCGGTGCTTCGCGGGGAACGCCGCCCTGCTCGGTTGCTGCGACGTCATCATCGCCACGGAGGGGGCGTCGATCGGCATGGGGGGCCCGGCCATGATCGAGGGCGGAGGACTCGGCACCTATCGCCCCGAGGAGATCGGTCCCCTGGACGTGCAGGTCCCCAACGGGGTGGTCGACCTGGTGGCGGCCGACGACGCCGGGGCCGTCGACCTGGCCCGTCGCTACCTCTCCTACTTCCAAGGCCCGGAGGCCGACTGGGCGTGTGCCGACCAGCGGCTGCTGCGGACCGCCGTGCCCGAGCAGCGACTGCGGGCCTATGACATCCGGGCGCTCGTCGACGTGCTCGCCGACACGGGCTCGGTACTCGAGCTCCGACGCGGGTTCGGTGCCGGCATGGTCACCGCCCTGGCCCGCATCGAGGGGCGACCCGTCGGCATCCTCGCCAACGACCCCACCCATCTCGGCGGGGCCATCGACGCCGACGGCGCCGACAAGGCGGCCCGGTTCCTGCAGCTCTGCGACGCCCACGACCTGCCGGTGG
>CAZULR010000081.1:0-9256 GCA_964621235.1 uncultured Acidimicrobiaceae bacterium | reverse complement strand
CGGTGAAGACCTTGAAGTGGTGGATCAGGGCCTCCATCGACTCGTCGATGCGGCCGCGGGGCGGCGGGGTGATCTTCTTGTCCTGGACCCGGTAGTCACCCGCCGGCATCTTCTCGACGACCTGGCGGATGATGCGGATGGACTCCCGGATCTCGTTGAGGCGGATCGAGTACCGGTCGAAGTTGTCGCCGAAGGTGCCCACGATGACGTCGAACTCCACCTCGTCGTAGCGGAGGTAGGGCATGGCCCGTCGAAGGTCCCACGCCACGCCGGTCGACCGCAGGAGCGGGCCGGTCAGCGACAGCGCGAGGGCCTCCTCAGCCGAGATGTTGCCGATGCCCTCGGAGCGCTGGCGGAAGACGGGCTGGCCGGTGAGCAGCTCGTCGTACTCGTCGAGGCGGGGCAGGACGGTGTCGCAGATGACGGTGACGTCGTCCTCCCAGCCGTCGGGCAGGTCGGCGGCGGTGCCCCCGGGACGGATGAAGTTGTGGTTCATGCGCAGGCCGGTCGTCTTCTCGAAGAAGGCCAGGATCATCTCGCGCTCGCGGAAGCCGTAGATCATCATCGACGTGGACGCGTGGTCCATACCGTTGGTGGCCATCCACATCAGGTGGGACGACACCCGGTTGAGCTCGACCAGCAGCATCCGGATCCAGTCGGCGCGGGCGGGCATCTCGACGCCCAGCAGCGCCTCCACCGCGAGCGACAGGACCAGTTCGTTGTGGAGGGGCGACAGGTAGTCCATCCGGGTGACGTTGGTGGATCCCTGGACGTAGGTCAGCTCCTCGGCCGTCTTCTCCATGCCGGTGTGGAGGTAGCCGATGATCGGCTTGGTGCGCAGCACCGTCTCGCCGTCGAGCTCCATCATCAGTCGGAGCACCCCGTGGGTCGATGGGTGTTGCGGGCCCATGTTGATGATCATGGTCTCGTCGTCGGTCTGCTCGATGTCGATGTCGTCCGCGTTGACGACGACACCCTCGGGCAGGCGGAGGACGGCGCCGGCCTCACGACGGAGCTCGTCCGGGGCCGTCCGGCTGCGCGGGAAGAGCTCCTGGGCCCCCTCGGACGTCTCGATGAGCAGACCCCGTTCGGTGCCGGTGGCCGACGGCTCCTCGTAGGCGGCACCGGAGACCGGGTCGGGCAGCACCGTGTCGATGTGCGGCACGGTGTCGCCGGTGTCGGTGGTGGTGGAGTCGCTCATCGGGGCCCCGGTGCGTCCTTGAACTGGACGGGCACGCGACCCACGCCGTAGTCCTTGCGGAGGGGGTGTCCCTCCCAGTCCTCGGGCAGCAGGATGCGGGTCATGTCCGGATGGCCCGCGAAGACCACGCCCATGAGGTCGTAGGCCTCGCGCTCCATGGCCTCGGTGCCCGGATAGAGGTCGAAGAGCGTCGGGAGCACGGCGTCGTCGGCCGGCACCTGGACGCGGACGCGCACGCGCCGGACCTGGCTGAGCGACAGCAGGTTGACGACGACCTCGAAGCGCTGGGGGACCACGCCCTCCGGCAGCCGACGGCCGGGGTGGGCCAGGTAGTCGACGGCGCAGAGGTCGGCACAGGTCTCGAACCCCTCGTCACGCAGCGCGCCGACCACCCCGAGATACTGCTCGCGGGTCGGGAACAGGAGCTCCTGGGCGTCACCGCGCGGACGACGCGACGACGAGCCACCGGAGGCGGGCGCGGGCGCGCCGGACGTGGCGTCCCCGTCGGTGGTCGTGGTCACAGGGGCTCACCCACGCTGCGGGCGATGATCGGATTGCGCTTGGGCGTCCCCAGGTGGACGGCGTCGGGGCGGTCGGGATTCCACCCGGAGGTGCCGTCACCCGGGTCCCGGGCGTCGTCGGTGTCGCCGCCCTGGGAGTTGTCGAGCGCGATCTCGAGCCCACGACCGTTGCCGCGACGCGTGATGTCGTCGGTCCGCACCTTTTCGTGGAGGGTGAGGATGGCGTGCATGAGCGTCTCGGGGGTGGGTGGGCAGCCGGGGGCGTAGACGTCCACCGGGACGATCTGGTCGACGCCCTGGACGATGGCGTAGTTGTTGAACATGCCGCCCGTGCTGGCGCACACGCCCATCGACAGGACCCACTTGGGCTCCATCATCTGGTCGTAGACCTGCCGCAGGACCGGGGCCATCTTCTGGGACACCCGGCCGGCCACGATCATGAGGTCGGCCTGGCGCGGCGAGGCACGGAAGACCTCCATGCCGAAGCGGGCGAGGTCGAAGTCGGCGGCGCCCACCGACATCATCTCGATGGCGCAGCAGGCCAGGCCGAAGGTGGCGGGCCACATGGAGTAGGTCCGCGCCCACTTGACCAGGTCCTCGAGTCGGCCGGTCAGGAAGTTGTGCTGGAGGTCCTCGAGTCCCACGTCGGAGTCGTCCCCGCTCAGGCGGCGCGGCCGGGGCCGGCCGGCGAGGTGGCCGGTGACGTGGGCTCGGCGGCGGACGGGTCGGGGGTGCCGTTGATGCGGGCGATGGTCGAGCTCGACGTGCGGGCCGGCATGGCGCCGAGCAGTCGCTTGGAGGGTCCCCAGTTCAGCGCACCGTTCCCGACGAGGAACACGAACGAGATGAAGACCACGGCGGCGAACACGATGACCTCGATGAGGCCGAACGAGCGCAGCTGCCGGAAGATCACGGCCCAGGGGTAGAGGAACACCACCTCGATGTCGAAGATGATGAAGATCATCGCCACCAGGTAGAACCGCACCGGAAAGCGCGTGGGCGGGTCGATGCCGGGCACGATGCCGCACTCATAGGGCGCGATCTTGGCCGCGGTCGGCCGCTTCTTCGGGGCCAACAGGGCCGACGCCACGAAGGACAGGGACGCGAAGAGGAAGGCCAGGATGATCAGGATCAGGATCGGCAGGTAATCGTCCACAGCACGTGATTTTTATCACGCACCCCTCCGGCGGGGCACATCCGCAGGTCCGGTGCGGGGCGGGACCCGGGCGACGGGCCGGTGTGCCGGACCGGGGGCGGCGGCCGTAGCATGACTCCGTGACCCCACCGGCCGACCCCACCACCGTCCACGCTCCCGATCCCCCCACCGACTCCCCCGTGGACGGGGACCACGTCCACGACGTCCTGATCGTCGGCGGTGGGCCGTCCGGGTCCTCCTGCGCCTACTGGCTGGCCGAGGCCGGGTGGGACGTGGTCCTGGTCGAGAAGAAGGTGTTCCCACGCGAGAAGACGTGTGGTGACGGCCTGACCCCCCGGGCGGTGCGCCAGATCGCCGACATGGGCATCGAGGGGGCGCTGGCCGGCGCCCACCGCTACTCCGGCCTGCGGGCCCACGGCTTCGGCCAGGTGCTGAACCTCCCCTGGCCCGAGCACCCGTCGTTCCCCTCCTACGGCTACGTCGTGACCCGTCACGACCTCGACGCCCTGGTCAACGAGCGTGCGGCCAAGGCCGGCGCCGTCGTGCACCAGGGGACCGAGGCCCTCGAGCCGATCCTGGACGACACCGCCGGGCGTCCCCTCGGCGCCGGGCTCCCCTCGTGCGTGGGCGCCGTGGTCAAGGACAAGGCCACCGGCGAGCGCCGCGAGTTGCGGGCCCGGTACGTGGTCGTGGCCGACGGGGCCAACTCGCGCTTCGGACGGGCGCTCGGCACGAGCCGGGACCGGAGCCAGCCCATGGGCATGGCCCTGCGCGGCTACTACACGTCGCCCGGCCACGACCAGCCCTTCATCGAGTCCCACCTCGACATCCGGGACGGCGAGGGCAACGTCGTGCCGGGCTACGGATGGATCTTCCCGGTCGGCGACGGCCGGGTCAACGTCGGTGTCGGCCTGCTCTCCACCGACCGGCGCTGGAAGGGCGTCAACACCGGCACCCTGATGGAGCACTTCGTGAAGGGGGCCCCCGAGGAGTGGGGGCTCTCCCCGGAGGCCTGTCTGGGCCCGCCCACCGGCGGGAAGCTGCCCATGGGACTCTCGGTGGGCCCCCGGCTGGGCGCCACCACCTTGGTGGTGGGGGACGCGGCGGGCACCATCAACCCCTTCAACGGCGAGGGCATCTCCTACGGGTACGAGACGGGTCGGCTGGCCGCAGCCTCCCTGGGCGAGGCCCTGTCCGGCGAGGGGTTCGCGGCCCTGCTCCGCTACGAGGAGCGCCTCGAGGAGGCCTACAGCCTCTACTACCGGGTGGCCCGGGCCTTCATCCGGGTCATCTCCCGACCCGAGCTGATGAAGCTGTGCGTGGCCACCGGGATGCACTCGGAGACGCTCATGTCCTGGATCCTGCGGATCATGTCCAACCTGGTGCGCCCCGACGAGACGGGCCCGGCCGAGGCTGCCTACCGGGCGCTGGCCGCCATCGCCCGACTGGCCCCCGAGGGCGTCTGACCCACGGTCCTCGATCCGGCGGACGCGGTCGGCGGCCGCGGGAGGACTACTTCGAGGCCGCGGCCGCCACCCGACCGGCCACCGCGTCGTAGGCGGGGGCGAAGACGCTGGACGGGATCGCCGCCCCGCTGGTCGTGGGTTGGATGATGGTGACCACCCGTCCCCCGAGCAGGTAGGCGTCCCCGACGACCTCGGTCCCCGATCCGGGCACCGTGTAGGTGGAGACGACGGCGTAGGTGCTGACGCCCTGGGGCGATGTCAGCGTGACCGGCTGGACCGCCACCGTCGAACCGGGCGTGGCGGCCGTGGCCAGGGACTGGTGGAACTGCTGGTAGCAGGAGTCGAACTTCGGGTTCGTAAAGACGCCTTCGAGCGCCTGCACCTGGGCCGGGGTCGTCAACACCGTGGTCCGCGAGGCCATCTCGAAGCTCGAACCGGCGGCGCTCTGGAACACCGGTGACTGGACGAGACTGGTCTGTGCGGGCAGCGAGCCCGAGGCGAACAGGCCCGACACCACGGCGTAGCTCGAGTCGAGGCACGACGCCAGGGCGTTCACCGCGGTGGCCTGGGACTCCGCCGGGGCCACCGGCGGGCGCACGACGGCCTGGGCCGGCTGGGTCGTGGTCCACCCGGCGGGGAGGTCGGCGAGCCGCAGGTTGATCGAACCGGCCAGCACGGTGTCGGTGGCGCCGGATGGCGCGCCGGCGGGGGCCGGGGCGGTCACCGTCGGCGTGGACGGGCTCTTCTTCAGCAGGTAGTAGCCGGCGCCGAGGAGCACCAGCACCAGGACGACCACCACCACGATGAGGCCACGCTGCCGTCCCTTCGATCCGGACTCGGCCAGGACCACGCCGTCGGCGTCCGAGGAGCCCGACCCTCCGCCCGCCGTCGGGTCCCACCCGGGGGGTGTCGGTTGGAGGGCCGGCGCGCTGGCGTGGTCGACCGCCGGGGGCGGCGGCTGGACGGCCAGCGGAACCGGGTCGACGGGGGGTGCGAGGGGCGGGGCACCGGGAGGCGCGCTCGACGGCGTGGCCAGCGTGCCCGGCGCCGCCGGTGCGGACACTGCCGGGGGGGACGCGGCGGCGACCGCGGTACCGGCTGCGGCGCCCGCCGCCGCGGCCTCGGCGGCGTGCAGCTGCTTGCGGGTCAGGGCGAACCGCGGCTTCTTCGCCGCCTTGGGAGCCCCGGCGGCGGGCGCGGCCACCTCCGTCGGCGGCGTCCCGAGGCCGCCCGGCGGAGCGGGCGTGGGAGCGGAGACGCCCACCGGGGTGCTCGGTGCCGCGGGCGCCATCAGGTCGGCACCCGTGGCGGCCGCGGCGGTCCCGTCGGGGGACGCCGCCTCTACCTCCCGTGGCTTCTTCCGGGTGAGGGAGAACCAGCTCTTCTTCACATGGGCGGGCGGTGCGATGTCCTCCGGGCCGGCCAGCCCGAGCGGCGGGTCGTCCCACCCGGTGGGCGCCGCCGTCGGGGCGGCGGGCGGGGCGGGAGATGCAGGCGGAGGAGGCGGCACCTGCATCGCCGGAGCGGCCGGGGCCTGGGCCACGACCGGAGGCGGGGGCGGTGGGGCCGGCAACCGGGGTGCGGGCGGGGCCGGGGGTGCGGGCGGGGCGGCGAGGAGCGGGGCTTGCATCGTCGTCGGGGAGGGCGGTGGTGGGGCTGCGCCGTTGCCGTTGCCGCCGCTCAGGCCGAGCGCGCCGGTCGGGGCGCCGCCGGCGGCCTCGATGTCGCCGGCGGCCCTGGCGGGGGCACCGGTCGGCTCGGCCGGGTGCGCGATCGATCCCAGTGCACCGGCGGTCGCCGCGGCGGCGAACGCCGGAGCCTGCGTCTCGACGGCCGGTGCGGGTGCCGTCTCGGCGGCGGGCGCCGTCGGTCCCGGGGGCGGCAGCGTGACGCCGACCTCGGGTCCCGGGGCGGTCGGGGCGGGGGCGGCGGGGGACGTGGGGGCGGTGGCGCCCTTGTAGCGCAGCAGCCAGGTCGGCAACGCCTGGTCGAGGTAGGCGGCCTGGCCCGGGGACACGGTGTCACTCGGCAGGAGGAAGCGGATCGACTGCCCACCCGAGGTCAGCTCCATGATGGCCGCCTCGCGGCCGTCCGAGAGCTGCACCTTCTCCCGACACGTCGCGGAGTCGAGCGCCGACCACACCAGCAGTCGTTCGATCTGCGGCTGCGGGCCCTGCACGGTCACGCCGGCCGTGGTGAACAGCAGGCTGATTCCCTCGGTCGTCTTGGTCCCCCGCTCGGGGTCGCCGGCCAGCGCGACACCGGGGAGCTGCATCCCCTCCGGGGGAAGCTCAGTGATCCCGACGGTCATCCATCTCTCCTTCGTGGCCCGAGGCGGTCGAGTTCGGCCGGGCGGTGCCCTGCGGCCCGGCAGTTCCCCGACCAGCCCCGGTAGGGGCAAGCCGACTGACGGCACGCGTCCCGCTGGACGACGCGCCGCTGCCATTCTGCCCCAGTCCGGGGTCGGCATGGTAGGACCGGTCCCCTCCCGGTGAAGATCGGCAGGTCCGCACCGTGTCTTGAGCCGCGGTCGGCTCCGTCACGATCCGAACGCGGCGGCCGCGGCGTCGGCGGCGACGGCCAGTGTCCGGTCGTACTCGGCGGCGCCATGGGCCAGCGAGGGGAACGCCACCTCGTAGGGCCCGGGGGCGAGGGCCACGCCGCGGGCCAGCATCTCCCGGAAGAGCCGGGCGTACAGGCCGGTGTCGGCGGAGGCCACCGCTCCGTCGTAGTCCGACACGTCGGGTGATCCGTCGGGCACGAAGAACAGGCCGAACAGCGGGCCGACGACCGGGACCCGGGCGATGAGCCGGCGGCCCGAGCCATCGGTGGTGCCCGCCGCGTCGAGTGCGGCGTCGAGGACCTCGCGGAGCGACGACCCGAACGAGCGCACCGACGCCGACAGGGCCGCGTAGTCGCCAGGGGTCACGTGCTCGAGGACGGTCCGGCCCGCCGCCGTGGCGAGCGGGTTCCCCGAGAGCGTCCCCGCCTGGTAGACGGGACCGAGGGGCGCCAGCACCGACAGCACGTCGCGCCGGCCGCCGAACGCGCCGACGGGGAGCCCGCCACCGATCACCTTGCCGAAGCACCACAGGTCGGGCCGCACCCCGCTCCAGGCGGCGGCTCCCCCCTCGCCGAGTCGGAAGCCGGTGATGACCTCATCGAAGACGAGCAGCGCGCCGGCCGCGTCACACGCGGCCCGGAGGGCCTCCAGGAAGCCCGGGGCCGGGGGGACCAGGCCCATGTTGGCCGCCACCGCCTCGACGATCACGCAGGCGACCCGGTCGTCCACCTCGGGCACCACGTTGTAGGGCGCCACCACGGTGTCGGCCACGGCGGCACCCGGCACACCGGCGGAGTCCGGCAGCCCCAGGGTGGCCACCCCGCTCCCACCGCCGGCCAGCAGTCCGTCGGAGTGCCCGTGGTAGCAGCCGGCGAACTTGATGATGCGGTCCCGACCCGTGAACCCGCGGGCCACGCGGACGACGCTCATCGTGGCCTCGGTGCCCGACGACACCAGGCGGACCTGCTCGCAGCCCGGCACCCGCGCACGGATGGCCTCGGCCAGCACGACCTCGCCCTCCGTGGGTGCGCCGAACGTGGTGCCGCGGCCCGCCGCCTCGCGGACGGCGGCGACCACGGCGGGGTGGGCGTGGCCGAGGAGGGAGGCGCCGTAGGACTGGACGTAGTCGAGCAGGCGGTTGCCGTCGGCGTCCCAGACGTAGGCCCCCTCGCCCCGGGCCACGAAGTAGGGATGGCCGCCGACCGAGCGGAAGGACCGCACCGGCGAGTTGACACCCCCGGGGATCACGTCGGCGGCCCGGGTGAACAGCGCCTCGGACGCCGCATGGGGAACGGCTGCGGGGTCGGGGGTCGGGTCAGCCACCGAGGGCCTCCGCCAGCTCGGCCGCGAAGTAGGTGAGCACGAAGTCCGCACCCGCCCGCTTGACTGCGGTGATCTGCTCGAGGGCTACGGCCGGCCCGTCGATCCAGCCGCGCTCGGCGGCGGCCTTGACCATGGCGTACTCCCCCGACACGTGGTAGGCGGCGACCGGCACGTCGACGGTCGCCCGCACCTCGGCCAGCACGTCGAGATAGGTGAGCGCCGGCTTGACCATCACCATGTCGGCGCCCTCGGAGACGTCGAGGGCGACCTCGGCCACCGCCTCCCGCCCGTTGCGGTAGTCCTGTTGGTAGGCCTTCCGGTCGCCCCCTCCCACGATGGAGACGTCGGCGGCCTCGCGGAACGGGCCGTAGAGGGCCGACGCGTACTTGGCGGCGTAGGCCAGCACGGCCGTCCCGGTGTGACCCGACCGGTCGAGGGCGGCGCGGATGGCGGCCACCTGGCCGTCCATCATCCCGCTCGGGGCGATCACGTGGGCGCCGGCCGTCGCCTGCACCACGGCCAGGTCGGCGTAGAGCTCGACCGTGGCGTCGTTGTCGACGTCGCCGGTGTCGGGGTCGAGCACGCCACAGTGGCCGTGGTCGGTGAACTCGTCGAGGCAGCAGTCGGCCATCACCACCAGGTCGTCACCGACCGCGCTGCGGACGGCGTCGATGGCCCGGCGGGTGATCCCGCCCGGGTCGAGCGCGGCCGAGCCGGTGGCGTCCTTGTCCTCGGACCGCGGCAGCGGGAAGAGGATGACGCCGGGCACGCCGAGGCCAACCAGGCGGCGGGTCTCGGCGACCAGTGAGTCGACCGTGTGCTGCGACACGCCCGGCAGGGAGCCCACGGGCCGCGGGGCGTCCAGCCCGTCGGCCACGAACAGCGGGGCCACCAGGTCGTCGACCGACAGCGCGGTCTCGGCCACCAGGCGCCGCAGCGCCGGGGTGCGGCGCAGTCGGCGCAGACGGCGGACCGGGAATCCGGGCGGAGGGAGGAGGTCGGGCACGGCTCCCCAGCCTACGGCAC
>CAZULR010000080.1:0-9259 GCA_964621235.1 uncultured Acidimicrobiaceae bacterium | reverse complement strand
CCAGCAGCGTCCGGCTCTTCAGGAACGAGAGGCGCCGGGTGCCGAAGTGGTAGGCGAGCGCGCCGAACGACTCGGGCCGCAACGCCACCTGGGGGTGGAGCGCGTAGGGCCGCGTCGGGTCGAACGGCTCGCCGGCCGACGGCGGGTTGGCGGGAGGCACGGGGGTGTGGTTCCGGACGGGGGAGGCGGCGGGCCTAGTAGACGCCGCACATCCCGTCGATGGACACGTCCTCGACGAGAAGGTCGCTCTCGACCAGTGCCTCGGCAGCGGGCCCGGCGGGGGCCGGGGACTCGTCGACGACGGCGTCTGGGGTGGGAACCTCGGTCGTGGTGACGGTCATGGATCCTCCGGAGTTCGGGCGGCGCGGGGCCGGGCTCGGGTCAGTGGGTGCAATTTAGTGCACCGGATGCCAAAATGGAAGCGTGACGACCGGTCGGACCTGATGGAGGCGACGGAGGGGGGCGCCCGGCCCCCGGTCGGGACGGACGCGGCGACCCGCGGGCGTCCGGCTGTGACGTCGCGCCAGGACGTGGCCCGCGCCGCCCTCGACCTGTTCGCCCGGCAGGGGTACGACGAGACGACGGTCGACGAGATCGCCGCAGCGGTCGGTATCTCCCGACGGACCTTCTTCCGCTACTACGAGTCCAAGCCCGACGTCGTGTGGGGGGAGTTCGACGCCGAGCTGGGCCGGCTGCGCGACCGGCTGGCCGAGGCCCCGGACGGCGAGCCGCTCATGGACGTGCTGCGGCGGTCGGTCATCGCCACCAACCGCTTCGGCGCCGGCGAGCTCGACGAGCTGCGCATCCGGATGGTCCTGATCAGCACGGTCCCCACGCTCGTCGCCCACTCGGCCGTCCGCTACGAGGAGTGGTGTGACGTCGTCGCCGGATTCGCCGCCGCCCGGCTCGGGGGGTCGCCGGACGACCTGGCCGCGCAGACGGTCGCCCGGGCGTCACTCGGGGCGGCGATGGCGGCCTTCGCCTGCTGGGCCCGCAGCTCCGGTGACGACCTCGTGGTGGAGGTCGACCGGGCGTTCCGGCTGCTGGCCACCGGGTTCGCCGCCGGCGGCACCCCGCCGGGCTGAGACCCGGGGCTCGGGCCTCCCGCGTGGGGTTCGGCGTCCCGAGCCGCCCGTGTCGACGCCCCCGGGGCGACGGTGCGATGCTGGTGGTCTGAACGCAGGGCGCCAGGGGGCGCCGCGAATGGGGAGGACCACATGAAGATCCGTGCCGCCGTCTGCTCCGGGCTCGAGGAGCCCTGGAAGACCGAAGAGGTCGAGATCGATGCTCCGCACGCGCACGAGGTGGTGGTCCAGATGGCCTACGCCGGGATGTGCCACTCCGACGAGCACCTGCGCCACGGCGACATCAGCGTCGAGCCGGAGGTGCTCGCGATGTTCGGCGTCGACTCGATGTTCCCGTGCATCGGCGGACACGAGGGCGCCGGCGTGGTGGTGGAGGTCGGGGAGAACGTCGACACGGTGGCCGTCGGGGACCATGTGGCCGCGGCGTTCATGCCAGCCTGCGGCACGTGCTTCTGGTGCGCCTCGGGCCGCCAGCACCTGTGTGACCTGGGCATGCTCACCCTGGCGGGCCCGATGATGAGCGACATGACGTGGCGCCACCACCTCGACGGCGCCAACGTGAACCGGATGGCGCAGCTCGGGACGTTCGGCGAGCACATGATCGTCAACGAGGCGTCCCTCGTGAAGATCGAACCTGACGCCTCGCTGAAGGCCGCCGCCCTGATCAGCTGCGGCATCTCCACCGGGTTCGGCTCGGCCGTCGACCGGGCCAAGGTCAAGCCGGGGGAGACCGTCGTCGTCGTCGGGTGCGGTGGCGTGGGCTCCGGAGCCCTGCAGGGCGCCCGCCTGGCCGGGGCCCGGCAGATCATCGCCGTCGACCCGCTGCCCTTCAAGCTCGAGAAAGCCATGAAGGTGGGCGCCACCCACACCGCGACGTCCATGCTCGAGGCCAACCTGCTGCTCCCCGAGCTGACCGAGGGTCGGATGGCCGATGTCGTCGTCCTGACGCCGGGGGTGCTGACCGGTGACCTGATCGCCCCGGCCATGGCCCTGGCCTCGAAGGACGGCCGGGTCGTCGCCACGGCCATCGCTCCGTTCAACCAGAACCAGGTCGACCTCAATCTCTTCAATTTCTCCATGTTCAACCAGGCGCTGCTCGGCACCGTCTTCGGCTCGGTCAGTCCGCGGGTACAGATCCCCAACCTGCTCCGCCTCTACGAGGCCGGCATGCTGGAGATCGACGACCTCATCACCCGGGAGTACACCCTCGACCAGGTGCAGGACGGCTACGACGACCTCGCCGCAGGCACCAACATCCGCGGGATCGTCGCCTTCGACGCCTGAGCGGGGTCGATGGGCCCACCACGGGCAGCACGATGCCCCGGGAGCGTTCCCGGGGCATCGTCGCGTCCTCGTCCGGCCGGGTGGGGCCGGAGCGGGGTCAGGCGTTGAGGAGCTTGGCCTTGGCCGCGGCGAACTCCTCGTCGGTCAACAGCCCGTTGTTCTTCATCTCGACCAGCTTGGTCAGCTCGCCGGTGATGTCCACGTCACCGGCAGGCTCGGCCGCCGGGGCCGCCGGGGCGGGTGGCGGCGGCGGGGGCTCGGCGCCCTGCTGGGCCGCTACGGCCTTCTGCTGCTGGTGGTTCCGGACGCCTCCGGCGACGGCGGTTGCCGTCCCGGCGATCACGGCGGTGCGGGCCATCGTGCCCACCAGTCCGGGTCGTCCCATGCGACGCATCATCGTTGGTGCCTCCTGTAGTTGCTCGGTGTCGGTGCTCGGTGTCGGACGTGGTTCAGTCGAGTGCGGCCAGCTCGTCGAGGAGCTCGTCGACGGCGAGGCCGGGCAGCCGCAGCTCGCCGGTCAGAATGCCACCCGACTCGACGATGGCGTCGCGGAAGGGCTTCGACCAGGTGTGCTCGAACACCAGGATGGCCTCGGAGTCGCCCGGCGCGAGCCCGTCGGCCAGCTCGAGCACATCCTCGTCGGAGATGAGGGACTCGACCTGGTCCAGCACGGCGGCGAGTCGGGCGGCGTCGTGGTTGTCGCCGAGCTCGCCGAACTCGACGAACGTCACGTCACCGGAGGCGTCGCGGGTGACGAATACCCCGTCGATGACGGTGATGATCCCGCTCGACGTCAGGCGCTCGAGCTCCGGGATGATCGCACCGTTGAACTGACTGCCGGGAAAGCTCAACACCAGGACTTCAACCGGTCCGAGCGCCATGGTCCACCTCCGAATCGCGTCGTGCGGTGCCCAGCGGAGAGGACTCCCCCCGTCTGCTCACCGGCGTGTGGGGTCGACGATAACAGCACCGCGTCGGCACGCGGGCGCCGCTCGATGCGTGGTGCCGACGGCGTGGGTCCGCGTCACCTCCGGCCACCGGGGCGGCCGGATCCGAGGTCCCCCCCGGTACTGTGGGGCCGTCGTGGCGAGCCGTCCGCCCGGCCGAGCTGGGACCCACCTGACCTGACCGGAGCGTAACCGTGTCCTTCGACCTTGGCGCACTACTCGATGCCCACCGGGGCGAGGCCTACCCCCTGCACGAGGAGTACCTCAACCCCCAGCTGGCCAAGGTCCTCACCACCCTCGGGTTCGACCGCACCTACGTGCGGGGGGAGGGCGCCTACCTGATCGACGACCAGGGTGGCCGCACGCTGGACTTCCTGTCCGGCTTCGGCGTCTTCGCCCTCGGTCGCAGTCACCCGGTGCTCAAGGACGCGCTCCATCAGGCGCTCGACGCGGACCTGCCGAATCTGGCCCAACTGGACTGCGCACTGCTGCCGGGCCTGCTGGGCAGAGCGCTGGTGGAGCGGGCCCATGACGGTATCCGACGGGCGGTGTTCACCAACTCGGGGGCCGAGTCCGTGGAGGCGGCCGTCAAGTTCGCCCGGTGCGCCACGGGACGGACCCGGATCCTCTACGCCGACCACGCGTTCCACGGACTGACCAACGGCGCCCTCTCCCTCAACGGCGGCAAGGAATTCCGGATGGGGTTCGGCCCCCTCCTGCCGGGATGCGACCCGGTCCCGTTCGGCGACGCCCGCGCCCTCGAGCGCCAGCTGCAGCGGGGCGACGTGGCCGCACTGGTGCTCGAGCCCGTCCAGGGCAAGGGCGTGTACCTCGCCCCCGAGGCCTACTGGCGCAAGGCCCAGGCCCTGTGCCGCCGGTTCGGGACCCTGCTGGTGCTGGACGAGGTCCAGACGGGCCTGGGCCGGACCGGGCGCTTCCTCTGCCACCAGCACTGGGGTCTCGAGCCGGACATCGTGACGTTGTCGAAGGCGTTGTCGGGCGGCTACGTGCCGGTCGGCGCGGTGCTCACCACCGAGTCGGTCTTCGACGCCGTCTACAGCTCGATGGACCGGGCGGTGGTCCACTCGTCGACGTTCTCGCGCAACCAGCTGGCCATGGTGGCCGGCCTGGCGACGCTGCAGGTGCTGGATGACGAGGACCTGGTGGCCGGCGCGGCCGTTCGGGGCGACCGACTCGTGGCCGCGCTCGCCCCGCTGGTCGAGAAGTACGAGCTGCTCCACGAGGTGCGGGGCATGGGGCTCATGATCGGCCTGGAGTTCGGGCCGCCGAGGTCGCGGCCCGGCCGGGCCCGGTTCCGCATGCTGGAGATGGCGCGCAAGGGGTTCTTCTCGCAGCTCATCGTGATGCCCCTCTTCCACCGCCACCGCATCCTCACGCAGGTGGCGGCGGACAACGTCAACATCATCAAGCTGCTGCCGCCCCTCATCATCGGGGACACCGAGATCGACGCCTTCGTGTCGGCCCTCGACGACGTCCTGGCCGACGCCACCCGGAGCGCCGGCCTCCTGTTCGAGGTGGGGACGACGATGGCCCGCAACACGCTCCGGCGCGACCGGCAGTGGCCGGGCGGCCGTGCGCCCGTCCGCACGTGAGCGGGGACGGTCGGCCGCTGGGTCCGGGTGACCGGGCCCTGGTCACCGGTGGGGCCGGATTCGTGGGTTCGTCGGTGGTGCGCGCGCTGCTCGGCCGCGGGGTGGAGGTCGTGGCGCTGGTGGAACCCGGCGGGTCGACGGCGAACCTGGACGACCTCGAGGTCACGGTGGTACCCGGCGACCTGCGGGACCCGGGCGCGGTGGACCGGGCCGTCGCCGGCTGCGACGTCGTCTTCCACGTGGCCGCCCTCTACCGGTTCTGGGCGCCCGACCCCACCGCCTTCTACGACGTCAACGTCACCGGGACGCGCAACGTGCTCGCGGCGGCGGGGACCCACGGGTGCCGCCGTGTCGTCTACACGTCGACGGTGGGGACGCTCGGGCTCGGCGGTGCGACGACGGACGCGCCGGTGGACGAGGGGTCCTTCGCCCACGTCGACCACCTCTTCGGCCACTACAAGCAGTCCAAGTACGTGGCCGAGCACGAGGTACTGCGGGCGGGCGCCGAGGGGCTACCGGTCGTGCTCGTCCAGCCGACCACGCCCGTCGGGCCCCGCGATATCGGCCCGACTCCGACGGGACGGACCGTCCTCGAGTTCCTCGACGGGCGCTTCCCGGGGTACGTGGACACGACGCTCAACATCGTCGACGTGGAGGATGTGGCCTCCGGCCACGTGCTGGCCGCCGAACGGGGCCGGGTCGGCCGGAGCTACATCCTCGGGGGCGAGAACCTGTCGCTGCGCGATGTGCTGGCCACGCTGGCCGCCGTCACCGGCCTGCCCGCGCCGACGCGACGGTTCCCGGGGATGCTCGCCTTGGCCGCGGGACACGTCTCCGAGCTCGTGGAGGGCCATCTCCTCCACCGTGAGCCCTCCGTGCCCCTCGAGGCGGCGCGGATGTCGACGACCCACATGTCCTTCGACGACCGCCGGGCCCGGGTCGAGCTCGGCTACGTGTCGCGCCCACCGGCCGAGGCCCTCGAGCGTGCGGCCCGCTGGTTCGTCTCGACGGGCGCCGTTCGACCGGAACGGGTGGCCCGCTGCACCTGGCCGATGGTCTGAACCGGGGGCCCGCCGGCCGGCCCGGGCGCACGGTTCCCGGGCGTCCGACCCCGCGGTCGGAACGTGCCCCGACGACGTGGTGGGCCCGGACGCCGGGGACGTCGCGCCGCCCGTCGCCTACCGGCTACGTCGAGGGTCGGGACGGCCCGGCCGCACGGGCCGGGGTCCCGGCAGGTGTCCCGGCAGGTGCCTGGTAGGTGAAGCCGCTGCCCCCGCTGGTGGACACGACGGCGCTGGGGGTGACGATCACGATCGGAACGGTGCCCACCGGGCCCGCGGGTGCGATGGCCGTGACGACGGTTCCGCCGCGGTGAACCACGAAGTTCTGGCTGGGCACGTCGCCGAAGCGCACCGACGTCGCGCCGGCGAGGTCGGTGCCGGTGATGCGCACCCGGGTCCCGCCGCTGACCGGTCCACTGTCCCGGGACACCTCCGTGATGGCCGGACCCTCGTAGGCGAAGCGGTCGGCGGCGGACGGCGAGCGCGTACCGCCGGCGAAGCTCACCGTCACGTCGACCACGCCGGGCGGCTCGGCCGGCGCGTACGTGACGATCGCCGTCCCGTGCCTGTTGACCGTGAACGCCACCGGGGTGGACCCGAATTGCACCGAGGTGGCGCCGTGGAGGTTCTTGCCCCGCAGGACGGTGAGGGTCCCTCCCATCCCGGCGTCCGGCGTGACCCGAGTGACCTTCGGGGCCGTGTCGTCGACCAGCCAGTGGAAGGACTGTGACGCGAGGACGGGCGGGTCGGTGTCGTCCGTCGCGGACACCGTCACCGAGTAGGTGCCCGTGGTCGTGGGAGTGCCCCCCAACTGACCGGAGCCACCGGAGATCGAGATGCCCGGGGGGAGGCCACCGGCGGCCCAGGCGACCTCCGAGCCCTGCACGGGCCGGGTGAGCGTGGCGGTCGGGGAGACCGCCACCACGGGGACCCCGACGTTCGACGTGCGGTCGGCGATCGGGGCGATGACGAGGGTGTTGACGTCCGTGAGGCTCGCCGTCGCCTGGCTCCGGGCGCGGGCGGGGGTGGTGGTGGTCGGCGAGGTCCGGATCACGCCGACCACGGTGATGGCGAGGAGGATGCCCAACGCGTAAAGGGCCAGACGGAGACGACGTCCCTGCCCGAGGTACTTCGCAGTCGTTGCGGACATGTCATCAGCCCCCAGTGAGAACAGACGAGCGCCCCATCGGCCCGCCACGAGCAGCCCACACTCGCAACCGGTTCAAGGTGTCGGACCGGGTCAGGGCCAAATCTAGCGGAGGGGATCGTCCGTGGTCCCACGGGGCGGAGGACGGCGTCGCACCCCGGCCGCGCTCGGGCGGCCGATCTAGGCTGTGCCCGTGGAGCACGTCCCGAGCAACGGTCCCGGCCGTGCGGGCCCCGGAGACGTCGCGACGGTCCGTTACGTGGCGGACGCCGTGGTCCCCTGCGACGGACCGGTGTCCGTGCTCCGGCCCGGCGCGGTCGAGGTGCGGGGGGCCGACGTCGTCCGGGTGGGCCGTCCGGGGGAGCTCCGGACCGGATCGCCGGAGGTGCGCGAGGTCCGGGTCGAGGGTGCGCTGCTGCCCGGATTCGTGAACACGCACTGCCACTCACCCATGACGCTGTTCCGGGGCACGGGGGAGAACCTGCCGCTCCTCCGGTGGCTGTTCGAGGTCCTGTGGCCGCGCGAAGCCAACCTGCGGGCGGAGGACGTCTACTGGGGCATGACGCTGGCGGCCGGTGAGCTGCTGGGATTCGGTGTGACCACCACGTGCGAGATGTACTTCCACGAGGAGGCCACCGCCGACGCCGTCATCGACGCCGGATCACGCGCCGTCATCACCCCGGGGGTCGTGCAGCTGCCCGGGGACGACGGTGGTGCGGTGTGGTGGGAACCGACCCTGGAGCGCTTCTCCGGGTTCCACGAGCGTCGTCACGGGGAAGCCGGGAGGATCGAGGTCGGGTTCGCCGCCCACTCGGCGTACACCGTCCCGCTGGCCGGGCTGGTGGCGACGGCGGCGGTGGCGCGCGACCGCGACGCCCTGTTCCACATCCACCTCGCCGAAACCGAGCACGAGGGGGACGCGTTCACCGAGGAGCACGGGGGCTCGGTGCCGCAGGTGCTCGCCGAGGCGGGGGTGTTCGACGGACGGGTCCTGGCGGCCCACAGCATCTGGCTGACGCCGGGCGACCTCGAGGTCTACGCGGACCTCGACGTGGCCGTCGCCCACTGTCCGCAGTCGAACGCCAAGCTGGCCTCGGGCATCGCACCCCTCACCGACTTCCTGGACCGTGGCGTGCGGGTCGGGCTCGGCACTGACGGTCCGGCGTCGAACAACGACCTGGACCAGTGGGAGGAGATGCGCCTGGCCGCCATGCTGGCCCGCCTGCGGAGCGGCGATGCCGGAGCCCTCCCGGCCGCGGCCGCACTCGACCTGGCCACGCGTGGGGCCGGCCGGGCTCTCGGTCGTCCGGATCTCGGGGTCCTGGCCCCGGGGTCCAAGGCCGACATGGTGGCCATCTCCCTCGACGACCCGGCGTTCGTCCCCCTGCTCGACGACGCCATGCTCCTGGAGCACCTGGTGTGGTCGGCGTCGAGCCGGCTGGTCACCGACGTGTGGGTCGGAGGTGTGCCGGTGGTGGTCGACCGGGAGCACCGGACCGTCGACGTGGACCGGGCCCGTGACGAGGTCGGTCAGAGGGCGGCGCGACTGGCCGCCTCCGTCTAACCGCTCGGCGGCAGCCCGTCCGCGTACCGTGCCACCGCGTCGGCGAAGCGCTGCATAATGGCCGGCAGGACGACGTCGAGGACACGGCCCGACCCGGGGATCTTCGGATCGAAGGTGCCGGCCCAGTCGATACGGGTCCCGCTCCCCTCGGAGGTGAGTGTCACGTCGGCCCGGTAGTTGCGGACCGGGAAGCCACTCAGGATCCGGTAGCCGAGGTGGTGTGGCGGGTCCCAGGCCACCACCTCCTCACGCGAGCCGATCCCGTACCGGGTGAAGTGGCGCACGGCGCCGACGCCGTCTGAGTCGGGCGACCCGTCACGCTCGAGGACGGAGCGGGTCAGGAACGACCAGTCCGACCACCGCCGGGCCTGGCCGAGCAGCGGCCACACGGTGTCGATCGCGGCCAGGGAGGTGGCGCCCACCCGGTAGCGGTGGCCACCGACCGGCTCGTCCCCGGTCGGGGGCGTACCCCCGGTCATCCCTCGACGTGCGCCTTGAGGGCCTCGAGCGACTGCTGGTAGATGGTCTGCATCAGGTCGGCCATCTCGTCGGGTGCCG
>CAZULR010000079.1:0-9287 GCA_964621235.1 uncultured Acidimicrobiaceae bacterium | reverse complement strand
ATGAGCAGTCCCAACGGGATTCGAACCCGTGTCGCCACCTTGAGAGGGTGGTGTCCTAGGCCTCTAGACGATGGGACCCTGACGGGCCGCCCGCGGGTGGCCCGGTACCTCGGTACTGCACTCGATCACCCCGAGGGGAGCAAGCTGCCACACCGGCCCTGACCAGGGCCACTGCATGCGCTCGGGGGGGAGGGCTCGAACCTCCAACCTCATGAACCAGAATCACGCGCGCTGCCAGTTGCGCCACCCCCGAATGGGCGAGAGGCCAATTTAGCCGACCTGGAGGGTCCCCGAGACGACACTGGGGATAGGCACCCCGGGGCCTCGGTCAGGACCCGACCCGGCGCCCTCCGTCATCACCGTCCGGCGGGACGCCGGGCCGTCGCTACGATCGACCCGTGGACGCGCAGCGGGTGGTCATCGTCGGCGGCGGCGTCCTCGGCACCATGCACGCGCTCGAGGCCTGCAGGCGGGGCTGGGAGGTCACCCACCTGGAGGCCGATGCCGGCCCGCGACGTGCGTCGATCCGCAATTTCGGCCTGGTCTGGGTCAGCGGTCGGGCCCGGGGTCCCGAGCTCGAGCTGGCCCTGCGGGCCCGAACACTGTGGGAGCAGCTCGCCGTCCACTCCCCGGCCGTGGGCTTCCGGCCGGACGGCTCGCTCACCGTGGCCCGCCACATATCCGAGCTGGCGCTCCTGGCCGAGGCCGCCGCCCAACCCGATGCTGAACTGCGGGAGTTCGAGCTGCTCGATGCCGACGGGGTCCGGGCGGCCAACCCCGCCGTCCGGGGCGACGTCGTCGGTGGCCTGCTGTGCCGCCGCGACGCCATCGTCGAACCCGGGCTGGTCCTCGGTGCCCTCCGGGTCACCCTGGAGGCCACCGGTCGCTACACGTGGCTCCCCCGCCGTCAGGTTGTCGACGTGGAGACATCGGGGGACGGCACCGCCACCGCCGTCGACCACCTGGGTGGCCGCCACGACGCCTCCGTCGTCATCCTCTGCATCGGCGACCGGCTGACCGGGATCGGGGGCCGCATCGGCGCCACCCTGGCCGCCGCCCCCCTGCGACGCTGCCGACTCCAGATGCTCCAGACGGCCCCCGCCGACGAGCGACTCACCACCGCGGTGGCCGACGGGGACTCGACGCGCTACTACCCGGCCTTCGACCTCCCCGGCCGCGCCGCACTGCCCGATCCGCCGCCGTCGACGGCCGAGTGGGGCATGCAGCTCCTGATCTCCCAGCGCGCCGCGGGTGGGCTGACCATCGGCGACACCCATGTCTACGACGAGCCCTTCGACTTCGCCGTCGACGAGCACCTCTACGACGACCTGCGGGCCCGGGCCGAGGGCGTCCTCGGCTGGCCACCGCCCCCGGCGGTCCGGCGCTGGGCCGGCGTGTACACCGTGGCGACCGACGACCGCCTCTATTACCGCGCCAGCCCCGATCCGGGCGTGGTGATCGTGACCGGACCGGCGGGCCGCGGGATGACCCTGTCCCCGGCCATCGCCGAGGAGACCTGGGAGGGACTCACCCGATGACACCACCGATCCGGCTCGCCGCACTCGACATGGCCGGCACCACAGTCGCCGACGAGGGCGCGGTGGAAGAAGCCTTCCAGTCCGCGCTCGACGCCGTCGGGCTCGTCGCCGGTGACCTCATGGACGACCCCGGCGCCTATATCCGGCGCACGATGGGCCAGTCCAAGATCACCGTCTTCACCGAGCTGCTCGGCGGTGACCGGCACCGGGCCGAACGGGCCAATGCCGCGTTCGAGGCCGCGTTCGACCAGGCCGTCGACCGCGGCGAGGTCGCCGCCCTTCCGGATTCCGAGGAGGTCTTCGCCACCCTGCGTGCCGCCGGCGTCCGGATCTGCCTCACCACCGGGTTCTCGCCCGCCACCCGTGACCGCATCGTCGACGCGCTCGACTGGGCCGGTCGGATCGACCTCGCCCTCTCCCCCGCCGATGCCGGGCGTGGTCGGCCCTGGCCCGACATGATCCTCGCCGCCGTGCTCCGCCTCCGTATCGACGACGTCGCCGAGGTGGCCGTGGCGGGCGACACGACGTCGGACCTCCTGGCCGGCACGCGGTCCGGTGCCTCGGTCGTGGCCGGCGTGCTCACCGGGGCGCACTCGGCAGAGGAGCTGGCCGCGGCCCCCCACACCCACCTGCTCGCCTCGATCGCCGAGTTGCCCGGGATCGTCCTCGGCTGATCAGCCGCTCGGCCGTCCCCCGCCGCGGGCCAGTCCGAACGAGTGGATCGAATCGAGGTGGTCGAAGCCGATGATGCGGCCGATGGCGACGCCGACGGTCTCCTTGGCGTAGTACGGCACGGCGGCCAACCCGTTGATCGGCGAGTCCTGGGCCGGTGTCGGGTGCGGCGTGAGCCCGACCGAGGAGGCGATGGCCATGCTGCGGGCCACGTGGAACTTGTCCGTCACGATGAGGACGTCGGTGTCCCCGCGGGGGATGAGCAGCTGTGAGGCGTCCTCCAGGTTCTGCCACGAGTTCCGGCCCTGGGCCTCCAGGATGTCCTGCCTGGGCACCCCCACCGACTGGAGGTAGGCGGCGCCGGCCTGCGCCTCGGTGTAGGTGTCGGTCGGTTCCTTGCCCCCGGTGACCATGATCGTGGACGAGTAGTGCTGGTGCCAGAGCAGGGCCGCCTGCTCGAGCCGGGCCCGCAGGTCGGGCGAGGGCACCCCGTCGTACTGCGCCGCCCCCATCACGACGATGGCCCCGGCGGCCTGCGGCGCGTACTGCTGCCCCGTCCGCCACACCTGCCAGGCCGTCACCCCGAGGTAGACGAGTACGGCGAGGAGGAGGTACTTGACCAGTCGGAACAGGAGCCGGAGCATGCGGAAGGCGAGGAGCGGGACGCCGGCGTCGACCGGGATCAGCGGTCCGGGCCGGGCGTGACCGGGCCGGGCGTCATGTCGGGAGGGGACCGCCGGCGGCCAGGCGGGCCGCGGCGTCCGCCAGCCGCCCGAGGGTGCGGTCCGGGCCGAGCACCTCGAGCGCCTCGAACAGCGGCGGGCCGACGCGCCGTCCGGTCACGGCGACGCGGATCGGGGCCTGGGCCTTGCCGAGCTTGCGGCCCACCGACTCGGCCACCTCGAGGGTGGCGGCGTGCAGGGCGCCCGCCGTCCAGTCGCCGCGCAGGGCCTCGTAGGCGGACGTGGCGGCGGCCAGGATGGCCGGGGCGGCCTCGTCGCCGGCGAGCGCCTTCTGCCACGCGTCGGGGTCGATCTCCGGGGTGTCGAGGAAGAGGAAGTCCACCATCTGCGGCACCTCGCCGAGGACAGCCACCCGTTCCTGGACAACGGGCGCCATGGCGCGGAAGGCGGCGGCGTCGAACGAGGCTGCGGGCCACGGCACGCCGTCGCCCTCGAGCCACGGCCGGCAGGCCTCGATGAAGTCCTCCGGCGCCATGGCCCGGATGTACTCACCGTTCATGTGCGTGAGTTTGGCCACGTCGAAGAAGGCCGGCGAGTGGTTGACGTCGGCCAGGGCGAACCACGCGACCATCTGGTCCCGGGTGAACACCTCCGCCTCGTCGTTCGGTGGGCTCCACCCGAGCAGTCCCAGGTAGTTCACGAACGCGTCGGCGAGGTAGCCCTGGTCGCGGTAGGACTCGACGGCGACCGGGTCCTTGCGCTTGGACAGCTTCTTGCGGGCCTCGTTCACCAGCATGGGGAGGTGGGCGAAGACCGGGAGCGGAGGCGTCGGCTCGCCGGCGGCGGCGACGGTGCCGTCGGTGGTCCAGCCGATCCCGGCGAGAGCGTTCCACATCATGATGCCGCGGGGGGTGGTGGGCAGCAGGTCCTCGCCCCGGATGACGTGCGTGATCGCCATGTCGATGTCGTCGACCACGTTGGCCAGCACGAACAGCGGTGCGCCGTTGCCCTTGACCGCCACGAAGTCGTCCATCGCCGTCAGGGGGAACTCGACGTCCCCCCGGATCACGTCGGGGACGACGACCGTCCCCTGCGCGGGGGTGGCGAACCGGAGCGCCCGGCCACCCTCCCTCGGGAGGGCGAGGGTGCGGCAGTGGCCGTCATAGCCGGGGGTGAGGATGCCGGCGGCCTTGTTCCGTGCGGTGACCTCGTCGTGGGTGCACCCGCATGCGTACAGCAGGCCCGCGTCCCACAGGGCGTCGATCGCCTGGTGGTAGCGGTCGGTCCGCAGCGACTGGCGGTAGGGGCCCTCGTCGGCGTCCATGCCGAGCCAGTGCAGGGCGGACAGGATGCCGTCGACCCACTCCTCACGGTTCCGCTCGGTGTCGGTGTCCTCGATCCGGAGCACGAAGGTGCCACCGGACCGGCGGGCGACCAGCCAATTGAAGAGCGCGGTCCGGGCGCTCCCCACGTGGAAGTACCCGGTCGGCGAGGGTGCGAACCGCACCCTCGGGGTGTCTGGTGCCACCCGCGCCTTACTCGTCCTCGACGATGGTGATGGCGCCGGTCGGGCAGCCGTTGGCCGCCTGGCGGACCTTCTCGCGCAGCTCCTCGCCCGGCGACTCGTTCAGGACGTAGAGGAACCCGTCGTCGCGGACCTCGAAGACCTCGGGGGCGATTCCCATGCAGACGGCGTTGCTTGCGCACTCGTCGTAGTCCACAACAATTTTCATGGCGTTCCTCCGGGAGTTCGGCGAGGACGCCCACTGTACCGGTCCGCCGGACCCGTGCCGGGACAGGTGCCGGCTGCTAGAACACCCCCATGCACTCCACCCCCGTGACCCCGGCGCCCGCGCGCCGCACGCCCCGGCGGATCGTCCGGACCGCGGCGCTCACCCTGGTGGCCGGCCTGTCGGTCGTGGCGACCGCCTGCTCCTCGGGGTCGTCGTCCACGGCCACGACCGCCACGGCGCCGACCACTCCGACCACCCCGACCGCCCCGACCACGGCCACCGGACTTCCCCCGATCCGCCACGTGTTCGTCATCGTGCTCGAGAACGAGGGCTACGCCCAGACCTTCGGCGACCCCGCCGCCGACCCCTACCTCGCCACCACCCTGTCGGCCTCGGGCGCGCAGCTCAGCGAGTACCACGGGATCGGGCACTTCTCCAACGACAACTACATCGCGCTCATCTCCGGCCAGGCGCCCAATCCCGACAACCAGGCCGACTGCCAGGTGTTCGCCGACTTCCCGGCCTCGGTGCCCGTGGCCGCCGATGGTCAGATCGGCGGCTCGGGCTGCGTGTTCCCGACGTCGGTGCCGACGATCGCCGACCAGCTCGACGCCGCGCATCTCACCTGGAAGGCCTACATGCAGGACATGGGCAACGACCCGTCCCGGGAGTCGGCCGTCTGCGGCCACCCGACCGTGGGCAGCGTCGACCAGACCCAGAAGGCGGTGCCCGGGGACGGCTACGCCACCCGGCACGACCCGTTCGTCTACTTCCACTCGATCATCGACGACACCGCGCTGTGCGACGCCCGGGTGGTCCCGCTCGGCTCCACGTCCGGCGCGTTGCCCTCCACCGCTCCGGCCGGGACCACCGGCCTGGCCACCGACCTGGAGAAGGTGTCGACCACTCCCAACCTCAGTTTCATCACCCCGAACCTGTGCGCCGACGGCCACGACGCCCCGTGCGTCAACCAGGCCGGGGCGGCGACCGCCGGCGCCAACATCGACGCCTTCCTGTCCACGTGGGTGCCCCGTATCACCGGGTCACCCGCCTTCCGCAAGGACGGCCTCCTGATCGTCACCTTCGACGAGGCCGATGTGGACGGTCCGAATCAGGACGCCACGGCCTGCTGCAACGAGCAGCCCGGACCTGCCGCCGCGCTGCCGGGGCTGTCGGGACCCGGGGGCGGGCGCACGGGAACGGTGCTGGTGTCGCCGTTCATCAAGCCCGGCACCGTGACCACCGTCCCCTACAACCACTACTCCACGCTGGGGACGATCGAGGACCTCTTCGGGCTGTCGAAACTGGGCCAGGCCGCCACGGTCAGCGCCACCTTCGGGCCGGACGTGTTCACCGCCACCAAAGCCTCCGGGTCCGCCTGACCCCGGTGGAGACGGCACGGGCCCGCCGGGTGGGCCCTAGTGTCGGTGGCATGTGCCGGAACATCACCATCCTGCGGGGACTCGAGCCTGCGGCCACGCCGACCGAGGTGGAGGCGGCGGCCAGGCAGTACGTGCGGAAGGTCGGCGGCATCCAGTCGGTGTCGCCGGCCACCGCCGAGGCCGTCGAGCGGGCCGTGCGCACCATCGCCGATGCCACGTCCGTGCTGCTGGTCGAGCTCCCCGAACGCCGACGGCCACCGACCACCGAGCCCCCGCTCCGTCGCAGGGCCGCCGCCTCGGGCTGACGGGTCCGCCGACCACCCGACCGCCCGGCCCAGGGTGTGCCCGGCGGCACGGTCAGCCGAGTCGCAGGGTGCGGGTCAGCTCGACCGACTCGAGCATGCGCCGGTCGTGGGTGACGAGCAGGAGCGTGCCCGCGAACGACCGCAGCGCCGCCTCGAGCTGCTCGATGGCCGGCAGGTCCAGGTGGTTGGTCGGCTCGTCGAGCACCAGGAGGTTGACACCGAGCGCCTGGAACACGGCCAGTTCGGCCCGGGTCCGCTCGCCCGGCGACAGCGTGCCCGCCGGCCGGGCCACCTGCTCGGCCCCCAGGCCGAACTTGGCCAGGAGCGAGCGCGCCTCGGACAACGTCAATCCGCACCGGTCGCACACCGCACGGACCAGGTCGCGGTCGCCCCCGAGGTCCCGACGGTCCTGGCCGAGCACCCCGGGGACGACGCCCGGCCCGAACCACCGCTCACCGGACGCCAGGGGGAGATCGCCGAGCAGCGCCGCCACCAGGGTGGACTTCCCCACCCCGTTCGGCCCCGTCAGACCCAACCGGTCCCCCCAGGCGATCTCGAGGTCGATCGGCCCGAGGACGAACGTGCCCCTCGTGACGACCGCCGACTCGAGCCGGGCGACCACGGCACCGGCCCGCTCGGCCTCCTCGATGGAGAAGCGCAGGTCCCATCCCTCCCACGGCTTCGCCACCTCGTCGAGGGCGGCCAGTGCCCGCTCGGTCTGTCGGGCCTTGGACGCCAGCTTCTCGGTCCGGTTGACCCGGAAGCCGCGTTGGGCCTTGTCGTTGTCGCGGGGCGCCCGCTGCTCGCGGGCCACGCCCGAGGTGGCCCACTGGCGCTGCCGGTTGGCGCGCTCCTGCAGTCCGGACTTGGTGGTCGAGTAGAGCTCGTAGGCCGCCTCGGCCTGGCGACGGGACGTGGCCCGCTCCGCCTGGTAGCCGGCCCAGCCCCCGCCGAACTCCCGGGCCGTGTGGTCGTGCTCGTCGAGTTCGAGCACGGTGGTGACCGTCTGTTCGAGGAACGCCCGGTCGTGGGAGACCACGACCATGCCGCCCGACCGGCGTCCGATCCAGGACTGGAGGCGTTGCAGCCCGTCGAAGTCCAGGTCGTTCGTGGGCTCGTCGAGCAGGGTGATCGAGAACTGCGACAGCTCGATGGCGGCCAGCGCGACCTTGGCCTCCTCGCCTCCGGACAACGTGGACGTCTCCCGGTCGGCCACTGCCGATCCCAGGCCCAGGTCGTCCAGGACGGCGTCGATCCGCGCGTCGATGTCCGCCGCACCGAGGGAGGTGAAGCGCTCCAGGGCCGCCTCGTAGCGCGCCTCGGCCTCACGGGTGCCGGCCACGAGCCCGGCCGCCGCCACCTCGAGCTCGTGCTCCGCTCCCGCCGTCCCGGTCCGCCTCGTCAGGTGCTGGCGGACCGACTCCCCCGGCGTCCGGTCGTGCTCCTGGGCGAGGTAGCCCACGGTGGCACCGGGCGGATCCACGGACACCGTGCCGGCGTCAGGCGGTTCCAAGCCGGCCAGGAGCCGGAGGAGTGTCGTCTTGCCGACGCCGTTGGGACCCGTGACGCCCACGCAGGACCGCGGGCCGACGGTCAGGGAGACCGCGGACAGGACGGTGCGCCCGCCGCGGTCGTGGGACACCGCGCGTACGACCAGCGTGGCCGCCGGGGCCGGGTCGGACCGGCGTGACGGGAGCGAGGAGGGTGACGAGGGGGAAGCGGGCACAGCGGACCTCCGGGACCGGGAAACGTGACAGGACGTGGTCGGCCGGAATTCACTTCACGGGGGAATCGTACCTCCGGGCCGCCGCTACTGCCGGGTCGGAGGTGTCGCCCCGCTCAGGCCAGACAGCAGACGTGGGTGGTGAGCGGGCCCCCGTTGAGCGCCATGGCGTCGTCGAGCGCCGCCCCGAGGTCGAGGGGCACGCCGTCTGCGTCGGCGTAGGCGCGATGGAGGTTCAGCACCAGGCGCTCGGCGTCCGGCCAGCCGGCGAACGGACCGAGTTCGGCCTCCCGGGCCAGCGCGAGTGGCCCGATCCCCTCTCTCCTGCCGTCGTCGGCCAGGCCGAGCACGAAGCGGTAGTAGCGCTCGTGATCGGCCAGGACGGCCGGCAGGTCGGCGGCCACGGTCACCGGGCCGTGGCCGGGCACCACGACGTCGGGACCGAATCCGGCTACCCAGTCGAGCGACTGCAGAGCGCCCTCGAGCGATCCGGCGAACACGAGCGGCGTGAGGCCGACGAACAGCAGGTCGCCGGCGAACAGGACGCGGTCCCCGGGCAGCCAGACGGCGAGGTCGCCGGTCGTGTGCGCCGGGCCCCCGGGATGGACGATCTCGATCGGCCGTCCGCCGCCGTGCACCCGCAGGGACGAGGTGATGGTGACGTCGGGCACCCGGCGCGTGACACGGCCCCAGTCGGGAGTCGGCGCCCAGTGGACGGCACCGCGGTCGATCAGGCGGTCGCGCAGGAGGCGGTCCCGCATGGCCTCGTGCCCGATCAGGACGGCCTCCTCGGGCAGCAGCGAGTTGCCGTACGTGTGGTCGCCGTGCTCATGGGTGTTGACCGCGTACCGGACGGGCGTCCCGCCGGTCGCTTCGTCCACCGCGTCGAGGAAGCGTCGGGTGCGGGCCTCGGTGGCGCAGGTGTCGACCACGAGGGCCCCGTCCGTCCACGCCACCGCGCCGGCGTTGTTGAGCCACCAGGTCCCGTCGGGCTGGATCCAGGCGTACGTGTGCTCGGCGACCTCGACCAGGTGGCCGGCGGACACCGTCGGGTCGGGCGCGTGGTGGTGCTCGTCCATGGGCTCTTTCCTAGCGCCCCCGGACGGTCGGGGCCACGGGCGGCCGCCTACGGCTTGTCGCTGCCGACCACCCACATGGCGAAGAACTGCGATCCGCCGCCGTAGGCCTGACCGAGTGCCAGCTTGGCCCCGTCCACCTGGTGCTCGCCGGCCTGGCCACGCACCTGCATGG
>CAZULR010000078.1:0-9312 GCA_964621235.1 uncultured Acidimicrobiaceae bacterium | reverse complement strand
GACTCCTACAACGCCAATCCCGCCTCGACCGCGGCGGCCCTGCGCAGCCTGGCCCAGCTCGACGCCCCACGGCGGGTGGCCGTGCTGGGGGAGATGGCCGAGCTGGGGGTCGACACCGGGGCCGCCCATCAGGAGATCGGCCGGCTGGCGCACTCCCTCGGGATCGAGGTGGTTGCCCTCGGCGGCGCGCCGTACGGGGGCGTTGCGGTCGCATCCCAGGACGAGGCGCTCCGCCTCGTCGAGGACCTTCCGGTGGACAGCGCAGTGCTCCTGAAGGCCAGTCGGTCGGTCGGCCTCGACCGCCTCGCCGAACGGCTGCGCGGAGAGGTGTCCGCCCGATGAGGGTCCTCTTGTTCTTCGGCGGCCCGAGCGAGGAGCGCGACGTCAGCGCCGGGTCGATCAAGCCCTGGGTCACCTACCTGCAGGCCGATCCCACGGCGGAGCTCACCGTGGTCTTCGTGGACCGGGAACTGCGGGCCTACCGGCTGCCCCCCGTCTACTACTACGCCAACACCTGCGCGGACTTCGAGTCCCAGCTGCGCACCCTCGACCTCGAGCTCGACTGGGACGAGGTGGCCGCGCTGGCGAGGTCCCACGATGTGGCCGTGCCCCTCATCCACGGCGCGTTCGGCGAGGACGGCGTGCTCCAGCAGCGTCTCGAGGCGTGGGGCGTCCCCTACGTCTTCAGCCGGCCCGACGCACTGCGCCGGACGCTCGACAAGGAGGCCTGCTACGCCGCACTCGGCGCCGCCGGCTACCCCGTGCCCACCCACCACTCCGTCACCCGCGCCGCGTGGGAGGCCGAACGGGCCGGCGTGCTCGCCCGCCTGGCCGGGCTGGCGCCGGCCCTCGGCCCCGACGCCGGAGGGTCGGCTCGCCTCCTGGCTGTCAAGCCCCTGTCCGGCGGGTCGTCATTCGGCGTCGACGTGGTCGCACCGGAGCCGGGCGCCCTGGCCGCCGCCGTCGACGGCGCGTTCGCCACCACCGCCGGGGCCGTCCTGGTCGAGGAGTTCCTCACCGGGACCGAGTTCTCGGTGGTGGTCCTGGACGGCCCGTCCGGTCCGACGGCGCTGGCCCCCACCGAAGTGGAGAAGCCGCCGGCCAGCCTCGTCTACGGCACCGAGGAGAAGTACCTCCACGGCTCCGGGGTCATCCACCACACGCCGATGCGCACCGACGACGAGTCGCTGCACGGGATCCGCCGGCGCGCCGCCGACGCCTTCAGGATCCTCGGGATGCGCCACATGGCGCGCATCGACGGCTTTCGGACCGATGAGGGCACCGTGGTCGTCACCGACGTCAACGGCATCGGGGGCATGGGCTTCTCGAGCTTCGTCTTCCAGCAGGCGGCGATGGTCGGCATCGACCACCGCCACCTGATCCTCGGACTGCTCGGCGCGGCCAGGGACGGGACGCCGGTGACGGCCGACGTCGGCACGGCGGCGGGCGGCGCGGCGCGGCGGATCCACGTGGTCCTGGGAGGTCCCACCAGTGAGCGCCAGGTCAGCCGGCAGAGCGGCTGCTTCGTGGGGCTGTCGCTGCTGGCCACCGGGGGCGACGTCCGGTTCTTCCTGATGGACCTCCAGAGCCGCTACACCGAGATCGGTCTGTTCTACGTCCTCCACCACGACGTGGAGGAGATCCAGGCACTCGTCGGGGACCCGGTGCGACGGGCCGTGATCGAGGCGGTCGGGGCCACCGTGCGGGCCGACCTCGGCCTGGGGGAGGAGACCGCCCGCGCCGCGCTCCGGATGGGGCACACCGTCGCGCTGGCCGACGTGGCCCGTGAGGCCGACCTCGTATTCCTGGCCCTGCACGGGGGCCCGGGGGAGGACGGCCGCCTGCAATTGGCGCTCGATCGGATCGGGTGCCCCTACAACGGCTCCGGGCCGCGGGCCGCCGACGTGGCCGCCGACAAGGCGGCCACCGCGGCCAGGGTGCGCGGGCTCGGCCTGCCCGGCACCGGCGCCCCGTCCCAACGCCAGGTCGACATCTTCGAGCTCGGCGCCTGGGTGGACGAGCTGGACGGGCCCGGTGCCGCGGCCACCCGCTACGCCGCCCTGTGCGACGAGCTCTCGGCCCGCGCGCTGGTCTGCAAGCCGGCCACCGACGGCTGCTCCACCGGGGTCAAGCTGCTGCGGCGTCCCGAGGTGATGCAGCGGTTCTTCGCGGCCATCGTGGCCGAGGCCCCGGAGTTCGTCACCGACGAGGCACGGTCGGACCTGCGGGGGCGCACGCCGTCGATCACCATGCCGGTGCCGTCGCCGAAGCACTGGCTCGTCGAGCGGGCGTTCGTGGACCCCACGCCGGTTCCCCTCCCCACCGGGGACCTCAACCTCGAGTCGCTCCGTCCTTGGTTCGAGGCCAAGCAGTTCGTCGAACTGACGTCGGCGGTGCTCGACCGGCCCGGACGCGGGCTCGTGGCCGCCGTCCCGAGCGTGACGGTGGCGGCCGAGGAGCTGACGCTGCAGCAGAAGTTCCAGAGCGGGGTCGGCACCAATCTGGCCCTCGACCTGTTCGCCGGCCCCGAGGCCGCCGAGTCGGTGCGAAGGCGGCTCGAGCAGCTGGCCCGCGCCTTCGACATCGAGGGCTACGCCCGGCTCGACGCCTTCTGGGACCGGGTGGAGGACGTGGTGTACCTCCTCGAGATCAATTCGCTCTGCGGCCTGACCGAGGCCACCGTCTTCTACTCCCAGTGGCTGGCCGATGCCGACCCGCTCCCCCCGTGGGCGGTGCTCCACCGCATCGTCGAAGCCGGGATCGAGCGGGCGGGGCGCCGGCAGGCCACCGACCGGGCCCCCCGGGCCGGATGACGGTGGGGGAGCGCTCCGCATGATCCACCTCGACGACCTCGTGGCTGCCGTCCCCGGCCTCGAGGTGCACGGACCGGCTTCCGGCGACCGGTTCGCGCGGTTCTGCTTCGACTCGCGCCTCGTCGAGCCGGGCGACCTCTTCGTCGCCGTGCGCACGCCCCGCGGCGACGGTCACGACCACGTGGCCGGGGCGTGGGAGGGGGGCGCCCGGGCGGTGCTGGTCGACGACGCCTCCTCGGTGCCCGTCGGCTGCCCGGCCCTGCTCGTGGACGACACCGTGGCCGCCATGGAGCGCTACGGCGCCCACGTGGTGCGCCAGTGGGGACCCCGTGTGGTGGCGGTGACCGGCACCGTCGGCAAGACCGGGACCAAGGAGCTCGTCGCCGATGTGCTCGCCACCCGCTTCACGGTGTTCCGCACCCCCGGCAACTTCAGTGGTCGGTTCGGGCTGGCCGTGGCGCTCGGCGGACTCCGTCCGGAGCATCAGGTGGCGGTGGTCGAGATGGCCACCGGGCACTTCGGCGAGATCGACGCCATGTGCGCCGTCGCCCCCCCGGAGGTGGCCGTGGTGACGGCTGTCGGCGCCGCCCACCTGCTGGCGCTCGGCGACGTCGAGGGCGTGGCCCGCGAGAAGTCGACGCTCGTCGGCAACCTGCCCGACGACGGACTCGCGGTGCTCAACGCCGACGATCCCCGTGTGGCCGCCATGGCCGAGCGGTGCCCGGGCCCGGTCGTCACGTTCGGCGCCTCAACCGGTGCCGACTACCGTGCCGACGACGTGGCGGTCTCGGCGTCGGGCACCACGTTCACCTGCCACCACGGTCCCGCGTCCCAGGCCGTCGCCGTCCCTCTGCTCGGCGCCCACACCGCCTCGGCCGCGCTCGCCGCGCTCGCCGTGGCCGGCCACTTCGGGATCCCGGACGAGGACGCCGTGGCCGCGCTCGGGCGGGCCACACCGGTGCCCGGGCGGTTGCGGCCGTTGCCGGGCCGTGCCGGGAGCCTCCTGCTCGATGACACGTACAACGCCGCGCCCCGGTCGGTCCTGGCCGGGCTCGACACCCTGGCCGCGTTGCCCGGCACACCCCGCATCGCCGTGCTCGGTGGCATGGCGGAGCTGGGACCGGCCAGCGAGGAGCTCCACCGCGAGGTCGGCCGCCGGGCGGCCGAGGTGGTGGACCTCCTGGTGACGCAGGGCACCGACGCGGCGTGGATCGCCGACGCCGCCGTGCGTGCCGGCCTGCCGGCGTCACAGGTCGCCATCACCTTCACTGCCGAGGACGCCGCCGCCGAGGCCGCCCGCGGCCTCCGCCCCGGTGCCGTCGCGCTGGTGAAGGGGAGCGCGGTGGCCCGCATGGAGCGGGTCGTGGCCCGCCTGCTGGTGGACGACACCGACGCCGCCGAGCTGCTGGTCCGCCAGGACCGCGCCTGGGACACGCTGCGGGTCGTCCAACCCGACCGTCCGACGTGGCTGGAGATCGATCTGCCAGCCGTGTCCCACAACGTCCGCCACCTGAGGGCGCGAGCGGCGGGCGCCGAGGTGATGGTGGTGCTCAAGGCCGACGCCTACGGACACGGGGCGGTCCCGGTGGCCCACACCGCACTGCGCAGCGGGGCGACCTGGCTGGGCGTGGCCTGCGTGCCCGAGGCCCGGACCCTCCGGGCGGCCGGCATCCGTGCGCCGATCCTGGTCCTGGGCTACACACCGGGATGGCAGGCCCGGGAGGCGGTGGGGCTCGGTCTGACCCTGGCCGTGTTCGATCCCGACACCGCCCGGGCGTTCGGGCACGCCGCCCGGGCGCTCGACGCCACGGTCCGCGTCCACGTGAAGGTCGACACCGGCATGCACCGGCTGGGGGTGGCCGCCGACGGTGCCGCCGCGTTCGTGCGGGCGTTGGCCGGCATCGACGGGCTCGAGGTGTCCGGCCTGTTCACCCACTTCGCCTGCGCCGACGACCTGACGCCGGCCGGCGTGGCCGCCACCGACGCACAGGTGGCCGCCTTCGGGCGGGTCCTGGCCGATCTGGAGTCGACGGGCGACAGGCCACCCCTCGTGCACGCCTCCAACAGTGCGGGGCTGCTCGGTCGACCTGATGCCGTCTACGACCTGGTCCGTCCCGGCATCGCCGTCTACGGCCTGCCACCCGGACCGGAGGTGCCCGTCGGCGAACTGCGCCCCGTGCTGGCCTGGAGGTCACAGGTGGCCCAGGTCCACGACCTCGCCCCGGGGGAGTCGGTCGGCTATGGCCACATCTGGACCGCCGTCCGGCCGAGCCGGGTGGCCACCGTGCCGGTCGGGTACGCCGACGGACTGCGACGGGCCCCGGCCACGTGGCGCCACGTCCTCGTGCGCGGCAGACCGGCCCCCCTGGCCGGCCGGGTGTCGATGGACCAGATCTCCGTGGACGTCACCGAGATCGACGGCGTCCGCCGCGGCGACGAGGTGGTCCTCATCGGGCGTCAGGGGTCCGAGGAGCTGCCCGCCACCCTGGTCGCCGACTGGTTGGGCACGTCGCCCTACGAGGTCGTGGCCGAGATCCTCGCCCGGGTGCCCCGACTGATCTGACACCCGGTGGGGTGAAACACTGGGTGCGCGTGCATCCGGTCGGGGGGTGGGCCCGAGGGATACCGTGGGACCAGGCACCCGGCGGACGGTTGCCCCCGTGTGGTGGGAGGTGCGGCGATGTACGACGCTCGGCAGATGTTCCGGTGGGGCGGTGCTCTCCGATGACGGTGGACCAGGGCCCGGTGACGGCGTCCGGCTTCGGCGGTGCGACGGTGCCGGAGGCGACGGCCCATCTCCGAGGATCCGCCGCCGACGGCATCGAGGAGCTGATCGGCGCCACGTCGGTCCTCCGCTCCGAGCTCAACGCCCACGAGGTGACGTGCCGCAAGGTGCTCGACGAGGTCCGCGTGGACCACGAGATAACCGGGGTCCTGCCGGAGGTCCACGCGGACACGTGGCGCTCCGCCGTCACCGACGCCATCCGCGGCTTCGAGGCGGCACGCCACCGGGTGCGTGTCCTGCTGGTCGCCATTGAGGTGGAGGAGGGTCGCTCCATCGGGGAGGTGGCACGGAGCTGGGGCGTGTCCCGCCAGCTCGCGTCCCGCTGGGTCCAGGAGAGCGCCGGGCTGCGCCACTGATTGGTGGGGTCCGCCCGACTGCAACCGACCTGCAACCGTCCCGCTCGCAGTGGCGCAATTGGCGACCGCAAGTATGGCTTTCGGATCCGACGTGGCCGACGGGGGCCATAGGGAGCAGGGGCATGGCGCGCAAGAAGAAGCTCATCTGGTTCGAGCAGGAGACGATGGTCGGCGGGGCGGGCGAGGCGCGGCAGCGGGGTGCGTCCGAGGGTGCCGCCCGACACCGGCCTCAGCCCGAGCCCTTCTACGGGCCGGTCACGGTGGAGGCCGACGACGGGTCGACCGACCCTGACGCCCGGTGCGTCGACCTCGCCTGACTGTGAAGCGGGGAGAGCGCGACGCCGGGAGGAGATGGTACGAGGCCCGAGGCGCCGACCCGTATCCTGTGGTCCATGCCTGACCCCGTCCCCTCCTCCGGTCGTCCGAGCGTGGTGGCCGGCACCGCCCGCGAGCTGCTCGACCGGGTCCACCTCGACTTCGTGCCGGCCGACCCCCAGCCCTCGTGGGCGCGCTGGGCGCTGGCCTCGGTGGTCGCCGTCGTCGGCTCGCTGGCCGCCGACGCCGCGCTGGTGGCCGCGGGCAAGGCCGTGTTCCCCGGTACCGAACACTTCGTCCATTTCGCGTTCGCGGACTACGCCAAGCTGACCGTGATCGGCGTGCTGATCGCCTGTGTCGGCTGGCCGGTGGTGACCCGGGTCTCGTCCCGTCCCCGCTGGGTGTTCCTCCGGGCCGCGGTGGCGGTGACGGTACTGCTGCTCGTCCCCGACCTGTACATCTGGCTGCAGGGCGAGTCCGGCCGGGGGGTGCTCGTCCTCGTGGGCATGCACCTGGCCATCGCCGTCGTGACCTACAACGCACTGGTGCGCATCGCCCCGGCCGGCGGGGCACGGCGTGGCTGAGGCGGACGTCGAACCGGTCGCTCCCCGCCCTGGGGACCACCCGGCCGCGGTGCACTGGCTGGCCGACTACGTCTACGGGACGATTGCCACACTGGTGGCGATCGCCGGCCTCACGTTCGAGTCGAACCCGGGGGAGCTGAAGACGGCGGCAGTGGTGATCGTGGGTGCGGTGGCCATCTGGTTCGCCCACACCCTGTCGCGTCTGGTGTCGATGCGGTCCCAGGGCCACATGAACCTGCGGCCCTCGGACGTGTGGGCCGAGCTGCGCCATTCGTGGTCGATCGTCACGGCCGCCGTGCCGTCGACCATCATCTTCATCCTGGCCGGGGTGGGACTGTGGTCGATCCACGTGGCCTTCGTCCTGGCCGACGTGGTCGGCGTGGCCGCCCTCCTGGTCGTCGGGATCGGCACGGCGGGCGGACCGGAGCGCCCGCTGTCCCGGCGCATCGGCTACGTCACCGTGGTCGTGCTGGTGGGCGTGGCCATCGTGCTGCTCGAGGCCGGCATCCACCTGCTCTGACCCGCCGTCCCGGTGCGTCGGCCCGGTGTCGGGTCACCGGTCGACGGGCCCGTGGGACCGATCCGCCCCGTGGCCCGGTACGGTGGAGGACGACGACCGACCCCGGTGCGGGGTCGGCGGGACGGAGGACGCATGGGCCCGAACCGCAGCGACGCCGGACGGGACGGGGTCCCGCCGACCGGCCCCATGTCGACCGACACGTCTCCGGTCCACGACGGGTGGACCGACGACGAGCTGACCGCGCTGGCCCTGGCCGACCTGCCGGGCCGGCCGCCGGCCGCCGACGCCGTGCCACTCGCCACCTATCTGGGCGACGACCCGGGGCTGCTGCCGACCTGGTATATGCCGACTCCGATGACCCGGATCCGGCCGCGCTGGCGCACCCCCGTGGTGGTGGCCATCGTGGCGGCGTTCGTGGCCATCGAGGCCTTCGGCCTGTGCAGCACGTTCGGACAGATCGTGCCTGCGTAGGCGGGACGACCCGTTCGGGAGGTCGATTCCACCGCGCACCACGTTCACTCCGCTACCCACCGTGCAGGTTCGGTTGCAGTGCGGTGGTCGGGCGTGCGATTCGCCCCAACACCGTGCACAATGGAATTCGTAGACCACGGGCGCACCGCCCGTACGGGCCCCGGGGTTCCCCGGAGGAGAGGGCATCATGAAGACCATGACCTGGACGAAGCGGATCACCCTCAGCGCAGGACTTGCGCTCACGTCCCTCGTCGCCGTGCCCGCCGTGGCCGGCGCCGACGGCTGCTACACCGGCTGCACCCCTTCGACCGTCAGCGGAACGGTCACCGCGCCGCCGTCGACCGACCCGTTGCACCCTGCCACGACCACGGCCCAGGTCAACGGTTCCTCGTCACTGCCCTTCACGGGAGCTGACGTCGGTGAGTTGGCCGTCGTCGGTGCCGGGGCCGTCGCCATCGGTGTGGTGCTGACCCGCCGCCGCCGCTCCGCCGCCTGAGCGGGCACCGCCCGGCCCCACACACCAGGAATCCCTCGCGGTAGCGCCGCGCTCGCACGACTGACCGTCGCCGGTCGGCACTCGGCGACCAGCCCTGGGTGACCGGCGGTCAGAAGCTGGCGGGCAGCAGTGGCGCCAGGGCGCCGAAGAACAGGAAGACCACCACGAGCCAGACGAGAGTCCCTCCGACGGCGGCGGCGACGCGGCGACCGCCTCGCCACCGCAGGACCAGGGCCCACACGGCGACGGCGAGTGCGGCGACCGCCACCCCCCACACGAACGCCCACAGCCAGCTGCCCTGTACCGATGCGTCCGTGGACGCGGGGGCCACCGGGCCGTGTCCGGACTTCGTGGCGGGGGGCGCTGCCGGCTTGGCGGGCCCGGCGAGCACGTCGGCGACCAGCTTCGCCTGCACCACCAGGCGCTGGCTCGCGCTGTAGCGCGGATTGCACGTCGTCAGCGTGAGCATCGGGGTCGGCGTGGGCGCGACGACGGCGACATCGGTCGGCGCGACGGCCTGGCTGGTGGTCACCTGGTAGACGAACAGGCCCTGGACCGTGAGGATGTTGACGTCGTCGCCGGCCACCAACTCGTTGAGGTTGTAGAAGGGGTGGAGGTACGTGGTGCGGTGGCCGGCGATGGCCACGTTGCCCTGCTCGCCCGGCAGCGGCGTGCCGGGGTAGTGACCCGGACCCGACCGAAGCTGGTCGGCGTCGGTGCCCTCGACCACCGCCATCTGGAGGGCGATCTTCGGGATCGAGATGATGCCGACGGCCTGGCCGACCGCAGGTGCGGGGATCGTCGGTGCGATCTTCGGGGCGGTCGCCACCGTGGGGTGCGAGCGGAGGCCGACATCGGTGTGCTGGTGCAGCTGGGCGGCGGCGAACTGCTGGCGCAACTGGGCCTGGGCCCGGGCGGTGATCAGTCCGGTACCCCACAGCAGATAGGGGATGAACAGCAGGACGAGCACGC
>CAZULR010000077.1:0-9478 GCA_964621235.1 uncultured Acidimicrobiaceae bacterium | reverse complement strand
CTTCGACCACGGGGATGGCCAGTGCGTGCAGCACCTCCCGGATCATCTCGAACTGTGGGGGGAGGTCGGCCGGGGTCTCGTCCCGGCCACCTTTGTAGTCATCCACGATCTCATCGCGGAACGTGCCGCCGGGGAGGTCGAAGGCGACGGCCAGGGCCACCGGATGGTGGTCCTTGACCAGGTTGAGCACCATCGAGGTGAAGCCGTGGACGGCGTTGGTGGTGACGCCCGCACTCGTCTTGAGCGTGTCCGGCAGCGCGAAGAAGGCCCGGAAGGCCAGGGACATACCGTCGAGCAGGATCAGCGGACGGCCTGCTCCTGCACCAGCGGGTCCGGGAGTCGTGGAGGCGGGCATGGGTGGGTTCCGCTCCGGCCTAGGGCTCGAGCGTCCCCTCGAGGACCTGGCGGGCCACGTCGACCATGCGCGTCCGCGTCCCCATCGCCGTCTTCTGGATGTAGGTGAAGGCGTCGGACTCGGTCATGGCGTGGCGCTCCATGAGCACGCCCTTGGCGCCGTCGACGAGCCGGCGCGTCTCCAGCTTGTCCTCGGCCATGCCCTGCTGGCCGACGATCCCGTCGGTGACGGCCTGACGGGCCTCGGCATCGATGGCCCACTCCTGCTCGCACCGGGCCATGGCCTGGTCGATGGCCGGAATCAGTTCGATCCGCTGGAACGGCTTCACCAGGTAGGCGGCCACCCCGGCGTCGCGGGCCTCGTCGATGAGGTTGCGCTGGCTGAACGCGGTGAGGATCAGGACGGCCACCTTGAGATCGAGGTCCCGGATGTCACGCGCGGCCTGGAGGCCGTCGGCGCCCGGCATCTTGACGTCGAGGATCGCCAGGTCGGGCTGGTGGGCTCGCACCAGCTCGACAGCGTCGTCGCCGCGACCGGTCTCCCCCACGACGTCGTAGCCCTCGTCGAGGAGGATCTCCTTGAGGTCGAGCCGGATGATCGCCTCGTCCTCGGCGATGACCACTCGCCTGGTCATGGTGTCTTCGCTCCTTGCCACGGGTATGGGCGCTCCTGCCTGTGATCGGGATGGTTGCACCGGGATGTGACGCGACGTCCGGCTGCGGGGGACGGCGGCCCGGTCACCCCGGCACGACACGGGCCGTCGGTGACGGCCCGCCCCCCATACTGCCCGACGGGAGACCTCAACCGTGTCCGACCACCAGTCGCTCGAGCAGATCGTCCTGGCGGCGCTCCAGGTCGGCGATCTGTTCGACGAGCGCCTGGCGGGTCCGCAGCATGGCGGAGGCCTGGCGGCTGGCCTCGTCGTGCTCCTTGGCCGCCACCGGGGTCTCGGCTACAAGGGCACGTAGGCGGGTGTCGTCGGCGATCTCGTTGACCACCACGAGCTGCTCGTCGAGGACCGCCAGCTCGCTCCGGGCGCGCACGAGCCGCTGATGGGCGTCACTCAGGCGTCGCTCGATAGTGGTCCGGTGCATGGGAGGGCAATTGTACGCACGTGGGGGGCGCGTTCCCACAGGAATTCCGAGGAACCGCCGCGCCGGGCCCGCGCCGGTCACCCGTGTGGCCCGCCGACAGCGGCGTGGTGGACCAGATGGGCGTCGATGGCATCCGCCGACGGCACCGGGGCCACCCCCGGCCCCCGGTGGACGGCGACGAGCAGCGCGCCACTCGACGGATCGCGGGTGACCGTAGCCGGACCGACGAGGTCTTCGGCAAGGTACGTCGTCGCCGGGGCGAGGTCGCCCGGCAGCGTCGGACCGGGCAGGGCGGCCAGGGCCCTCAGGACGTGCCGGCCGAAGCCGGACTCGAACATCCCCCCAAACCACCACGGGACGCCGGCCGAACGGCACCAGTCGACCACGTCGAGGCAGCCGGAGATCCCACCGAGACGGGACGGCTTGACGCAGACCACGGAGCAGGCGCCACTTGAGACCGCGGCGACGACCTGGGCGGGTGACCCCAGGGACTCGTCAAGACAGATCGGCGTGGAGAGGCGGGCGGCGAGCTCCCGATGTCCCGCGAGGTCATGGCGGCCGAGGGGCTGCTCGATGCAGAGCAGGCCCAGCCGATCGAGGGTGAACAGGCCATCGAGGGTCGTCAGGTCGTAGGCACCGTTGGCGTCGACCTGCACCGGGATTGGCGCTCCGCTCCGCACGGAGAGTCCGTCGACGATGCGCTGTTCCGTCCCGGGTGCCACCTTCACCTTGACGCGTGCGTATCCCTCGTCCGCGAGCCTTCCGAGGTCCACCACGAACGACTCGGTCGACATCGGGAGTCCCAGGACCGCCCCCGGGGCGACATCCGACGCCGTGACGCCGAGCAGGTCGGCGAGCGAACGACCGGCAGCGCGGAGGTGGGCATCGCCGACGGCCATCTCGAGGGCCGACCATGCCAGCGGCCGGTAGCCCCGAAACGCGTCGGCGGACAGCGAGCCCACGGGCGGCAGGCCCCCGCAGCGTACGGCGGCGGCCTGCAGTTCCGGGAGCAGGGTGTCACGAAGCGCAGTGAACGCCGTGACGACATCCTCGGCGTCGTAGGTGGTGTCGGCCAGTGCCGCGCACTCACCCCACCCCTCGACCAGCGCGCCAGAGTCGGTGCGACAGGCGAGCTGCACCAACACGAGTGGCCGGTGGCGGTGCACGCCCACCGCCGTGGCCACCGGTCGCCGGAAGGGCAGGTCGACCTGGAGCAGGCGAACGGACTCGAGCCGCACGCCGCCCCCGACGCCGAGCTCCCGCCACGCCCGCCCGGTCGGTCCGGTAGGTGGCTCGGCTCGCTCGTCCATGGGCCGGAGCCTACGGTTCGCGTGCCGTCCGACCGCGCCCGCCAGCGTGGCCGGATCGCCCCACACCCGCGCGGCGTGCCGCCGCGCTGCGGGCCCAGATCCGAACGCTGCGTTCCGGGCGGTGTTCGCGGCAACACCTATGGTCATCGGGCGAATCGTCCGGTATGGTGAGAGCAGTCGCTCATGTGTCCGGGTCCCGCCGCCCGTCGACGCGAGCGAGGCAGCAGCGTCAGCCTCCTCCCGCCAGGAGGCTGACGCGCCCCGGCGTCAGATCTCGACCACAAGACTCCCACCACCCGGAGGCATCGGACCGGGAGGGGCATCGGCCGTCCGGCCCTGATCCCCCCGGACCCCGGCTCCGTTGTCCGACGACAGGCCGCGGGTCGTGCCGGTCCCGTCGGATACCCTTGCCAACCTTGACCGGCTGGCGCTCCACCACCCGGGCCGCGACACCATCCGGTGCCCGGTCGACTCCAAGTGGCAGAGGGCCGGTCCGGCGTCAGGATGTCGGAGCGGAGACCGCGCCGACGGGCCCGGGTGGCGGAATGGCAGACGCGGTGGACTCAAAATCCACTATCCGAAAGGGTGTGCGGGTTCGACTCCCGCCCCGGGCACCAGCTGGACCCGACGTTCCGCCAGGTCAGAGCGTCTGGTCCGCGTGGCCTGGCAAGTGCCCGCCCTCATCGGTGCCGGACTCCCCACTTGCGAGCTCTCTCCCGGGGCTCGAGACCGTCCCTCCGGGGCATCGCCCGGCCGGGCGTCCGACGTCCTACGGGAATATTTGGAAGCGGGCGTGGCAACACGACGTGTCCTATACTCCGGCAGTGCAGTACCGGCGGCGGGTTGCAGGGGCATCGCGGTCGCGGAGTGAAAGCCCTGATTGCAGGGGCACGACCATTCCGGCATCAACACGCCGGAGGAAGGCAGTTGCCATGATCCGCAGAATCCTGCTCGGCACCGGGGCGGTCTCCCTCGTGATGAGCGCAGCCACCGGCCTGGGGGCGGGCATTGCGTCCGCTGCACCACCACCTGTCGACATGTCCGGCAACGTCACGTGCCACGTGACCGGAGCACTCCACTTCAGTACTCCGCTGACCAACGGTGGCAGCGTGCAGACATCCGAGACGCTTTCGGCGTCCCTCACCCTGTGCACGGGAGCCGGCACCTCGACGGACGGAGTGACCATTTCCGGGGGCACCCTCACCGCGACGGCGGTCAGCTCGCTCGCCAATAATTGTGGTGCCGTCCTCAGTGGAAGCTCGCTGCCCAAGCTCCGCGCGACGATCCAGTGGGCCGCCACCGGGGGCACCGCGACGAACACCAAGCTGAAGCTCATCCATTCTTCCGTCTACGACAATCTGGGCACGGGTCGACTCGTGGCCGGACTGCCCACGCAGCTGAAGTCCGGGTCGTACGCCCAAGCAGGTGCGACGGCCGTGTTCTCCGGTCTGACCTCCGATTCGGCCGATTCCAAGCTCACCAGTCTCTGCGCCACCGGTAGCACCGGGTTGCAGACGATCGCCTTCGGGACTCCCGGAGGTGTCGCGAGTGGTGGCACCGTGACGTTCCAGGCGGGAGTGTGATGATGAAGAACAACCTGATCAAGGGGTCGACGCTGAGAGTTGGCCGAATTGCCGCGGTGGCGGGCGTGGCCTCGCTGCTGTTGGCCGGGGTCCTCGAGGTCCCCGCCGGTGCGGCAGCGAGCCCGCCGTACGCGACCACGACCACCGTGACGTCCTCGGTGGCGTCCCCGGTCACCGGCCAGGCGATCACCTTCACCGCCACGGTCCGTGCCGACTCCGCGCCTGCTGGCCTGCGCAAGGGCATCGGCGAGGTGGCGTTCACCATCACCGCTCCGGACGCAACCGTCATCAACTGCGATGCCGGCAACACGCCCATGCTGAGCAACGGCACCGCACAGTGCGCAGTCAGCGCCGGCCTCTTGTCGAATGCCACCGCCTACTCGGTGTCCGCGGTCTACACGGACACCGTCGACAGCAATTACGTCACGAGCAACACCACGTTGCTCGAGACCGTGGCGCCGGGGGCGACGAGCACGACTCTGACGGCTTCCGACAATCCGACCGTCACCGGACAGCCGGTGACCTTCACCGCAACGGTCGCGCCGGTCGCTCCGGCGACCGGGACCCTCACCGGCTCGGTGAAGTTCTCGGGCATCTCCCACTACGGCACCTGCGTGGGCGGTAGCAACACCGTCCCGGTGGTTGCGGGCGTGGCCCAGTGCACACTGGCCAACGGGCTGCCTGCTTCCGTGTCGCCGCTGACCGTGACCGGCACCTACGGCAACGACCCGTACTTCGCCGGTAGTTCCAGCCCGTACGTCCAGAAGATCCACCGGGCCTCGGCGACCCTCAACCTCGCCTTCAGCCCCGACAACTGCACCGGGAACTACTGCACGACGGATGAGGGGACTCCGCTGACCATCACGGTCACCGCCGCGCCGGTGGCACCGAGCATCGTCGATCCCACCGGCCCCGTGGTCATCACGATCCTCCCCGCCGGGAGCAACACGTCGTTGGCGTGCCAGGAGGGGAATTCGCTCACGCTGACCGCGGGACAGGCCACCTGCACCCTTCCCAACGGCGTACCCGCGGTGGTGTACTACACGGTGACCGCCAGCCTGGAGGACCCCAACTACGTCCCCGTCTCTGCCTCGTTGTACCTGAACTCGGCGTTGGGCTCCACCAACACCGTGCTCGGCGTTCCGAGCCAGTTGGGGGCCGGTGCGACCATTCCGGTCACCGCCACGGTGACCGCGGTCGGCACGAGTCTCATCGCGCCGACCGGTAAGGTGGCGTTCTCCGTGTGTTCGGACACCACCCACGCCTGTCAGGGAACGGCGGCGGCCGTCCAAACCGACGGGAAGGCCACGCTGAAGGTCCGTGGAGGAGAGTTCCCGGGCGGCTACAAGGTCTACGCCCATTACCTGGGCGATCAGAACTTCTACGCCAGTACCGCAATCTCCAACACCCTGACGATCGTCAAGTCGGACACGAACATCTCGCTCCTCCCCACCGAGAATCCGTCGCTTGACGGTGATGGGGTGACGGTCACCGCCACCGTCAAGGGGGCGAACGGCAGTTCGAAGTCCACGCTGATCGGCCCGCCCACCGGAACGATGACCTTCGTCATCACCGGTCCGAGCGGCAATCTGACGTGCGCGGACGGGAACGTGGTCAAGCTCAAGAAGAACTCGACGACACCCGGTGAGGTGACGTGCTATCTGCCGCCGGGAACCCTGACCGATCCGGCTGCCCCGGACAGCACCGACTACTCGGTCTCGGTCAGCTACACAGGTGACAGCAACTACAACCCGAGCACCGGGACCTACACGCAGACGGTGGTGCCGCCCGTCAGTTGAGGAGTTGACGCACCACCCCGCCGGAGGACCTTTCCGGCGGGGTGGTGCTCGATCCCCGGAGTCCGGAAGTCGGGGGCGTGTCCGGGCATCCACTTCGCCTGGCGGCCTTCGCCCACGTCGTCCAGCCCGCATCCCCAGAGGGCCCGGGGCGGTGCTGCGGCCCTTCTCCGACCGAATCCGCGGAGGCCGTGCCGGTCTGTTCCCGTTCGACAGCAGTGGGAGTCGACCCTGCTTCGCTCAGGGCTGGACGTAGGTGGCTCCCCGGCCTGGGGCGATTCCGTCCGGAAATGGGACCTCCGCGGAATGCCGCCGTCGCACCCGTGGCGACGTCCGAGGGGCAGTGCCAGAGACAGCCAGACGCTCCTCGTCCAGGACGGCCGCAGGGAGTGAACGTGGGAACCACGCTGCCGGCTCCGAGACCAGGACGGGTCAGGTCAAGTCGAGTCATTGGCTGGCGGGATGGCCCGTGGACGGCTGCGGCCGCCCGGGATCGGGCGGAGGGGTCGCCGTCGCCGGAGGCCGGGGTCACCGGCCTCCGGAGGGAGGATCGAGACCGCGCACGCCTCGCCGAATCCGAGGCCGGCCCCTCCTGGGGGTCCCGATCACGTCACCCACGTCGCCGGCGGGCGTCCGGACCGAAGATGCCGGGACCAAAGTCCTCACTCTCCGTGCCCAGCTCATCACCCGTTGCGTTTTTGCAGCCGCCTGCGTAGCATGAGAACCACCCCTCATCAGCCGATGCGGGATCGACAAAGGCAAACCCTTCGCGAGGAGGGGACGCAAAACCACGGGACTCCACGAGTCAGCCGGGTCGCCGAAACGAGCCCTCACGGGGTTCGGCGCGCGCGTCCTGGTAGGTGGGAATTGGGGCGCAATGCGGCAGCGGATCGATGCATCCACGCATCACCGTCCAGGACCAGGGCGTACGAGGAGCTCCCGGAGCGCCGTGCTGGCCGCAGTGGTGCTGGCGACGGCACTGATGATCACCGGTGGCGTCACCGCGAGAAGCCTGGAACGACCGCACGGGACAGCGGTCCGGTCGGCGACCGGTCTGCTGACCAACGTCGACACGTCGATCGGTACTCCTCCCTCGACCACGCAAGGCAAGAGTCCGTTGCCCACGTCGACCTCGACGCCGACCACCACCGTCCCCGTTCCCGTTCCCGGCACACCGAGCCAGGAGCGGACGTCCACCGCCCCCGGCGCCGGCGCGCCGATCCCGGTGCCGACCACAACGGTCACCGCCATCACGCCACCCGCGCCCGCCGCCGTCGGGTCGAATGTGGCGACCACACCCACTGGGGCCACGACCAGCTCCGCCGCCTCCCCCGGTTCTACCGTCGCCCGGGGTGTCGGATCGGTCGTGGACCCGACCCCGGTGGCCCCGCCCACCCAGAAATCGGTGGCGTCCGTTCCGGCGGTGCCGACAGACCCAACGGCGACCCGGAACTGCAAGCCCGACCCGAGCGCCGTGATCTCCGCACTACCGCTGGGCGGTACCTTCCATGGTCAAGGGTGCTATTCCGTCCCTCACGGGATCGAGATCACCCAACCGGTCACCATCGACGGTGGGACCTACATCGACACCACCACGACACCACCCCCCTTCACCGGTCACGGCGCGCCTCAACTGAATCCGATCATCGCCGTGGTGAGCGCCGGACACGTCACCCTGGAGAACCTCACCGTCGAGGGGACGAATGAGGATGGGGGCTTTCACGCGGCCCTCGTGGGACAGGCGGGCATCAAGCTCGAGTCGACACGGAATACCACGATCCAGAATGTGACCACCAGCGATACCTTCGGCGACGGGCTCGAGCTGTGGATCGATTTCCGACCCGGCTACGGCTATCCGGTCACCAATCTGAACGTCGACGGTCTGACCGTGAGACAGGCCGGCCGACAGGGGATCACGTTCGGCGACGTCAACGGTGCCACGCTCACCAACATCGCGGTTGACCAGGCAGCGGACTCCGGGGTCGACTTCGAGAGCGATCTTCCCCATGTCGGCTCGGGAGATGTGTCCATCGCCAACTCGACGATCTGCTACTGCGGCGCGCGCACCTCGATCAACTCGATCGACTATCTCTCCGGTCCCGTCCAGCTGACGAATGACACGCTCGCCGGGCACTTCGTGGTGGAGAATCCACAAAGCGCTTTCGGCTTCACGATGACCGGTGGATCGCTCGCCCTGCCGCGCGACTCCCCGGGTACCCCACCGTCAGGGATCTATGCCAGCAGGGGAGGCCACATCAAGTTCATCGGCGTCAAGTTCAGTTTCATCCCCGGGCCCAACCCAACGGACGGACGGAACCTGATGTCCACCGACACGTCCACCATCTCCATCATTCCAAAGTGATCTGATCGACGGACGCCGTGGTCCCGGCGAAGCGGACGGCACGCCACGCGGAAGTGGGCGGATGACCCGGCCACGCCCACCCGGCCGTCCCTCGTGAATCAGGCACCCGAGGCAGGGGCGGGTGTCGGGAGGGGATTCGCCCGGAGGTTTCGGTTCAGGCCCGGTCTGGGCCACCCGGAGGCCCAGCGGGGCGCCCGATCACCACACTCGGTGAGTTGGCGGCCGCCCATCGCGGCATCAGCGCCCGTCGGGGCAAACACGCTTGCTTCGCCTCCGGGACTGCATTTTACTGAAACAGGGCTTGGTGCCCGTTCCTACCGTCGCCATGTCGACGGGTTCGGGATTCGCCATGTTGTCGGGCCCGGGTCACGGGGGAACAACCCAGAACGGAGCGGACAATGGGTGGAATTCGCAGAATCTCGATGGCGGTCGCGGTGGCGGTCGCCTCCCTCGGATCGGCGGGTGTGGCGGCCGTGGTCGGGGCCACACCCGGTGGCGCGGCGAGCTGCACCGACAGTTGGCAGGGACCGACGACCGGCACCACCGCCTGGAACGCCAGTGCCCTCAACTGGTCGAGCGGGTTCCCGAGCAGTTCCAGCGTGGTTTGCATCGGCGGGACGACGTCCTTCACGGTGGACCTCAAGAGCAGTGCCACGATCGGTTCGCTTCAGCTCGGTGGCACGGCCGGGACGCAGACACTGACCGTCGACGGCGGAAGCGGCAGCACGGCCCTCTCCGTGGGCACAGGGTCGACCAGCACCATCACCACCGACGGCGCGCTCGTCCTGGCATCGTCGCCCTCCGGCTTCGCCGCCCTCGAGGGGGGGTCGACCGCGCAGGTCGACAACGCCGGATCCGTGTCGACCTCGTCCCCGCCCTCCTCCTCACCCGCCTATCTGGAGTCGGACCTCACCAACCAGGTTGGAGGAACGGTGACCATCGGCGCCCCCGACACCCGCCAGGACACCGGCACGACCA
>CAZULR010000076.1:0-9549 GCA_964621235.1 uncultured Acidimicrobiaceae bacterium | reverse complement strand
TGCCGCTGTAGATGGCCAGGACGCCGTGGCGTGCCAGGTGGTACGACATGCGGGGCCCGAGCGAGTCCTCGACGTACTGGATCCCGGCCATGAGGCCCCGACCGCGCACCTCGGTGATCACCTCGGGGTGGGCGACGGCGATGGACCGGAGCCCGGCGAAGAGCCGCACGCCCATGGCCGCCGCGTGCTCCACCAGACCCGTCTCCTCGATGACGGCCAGGACCTCGAGGGCGACGGCACAGGCGAGATCCGACCCGCCGAAGGTCGACAGGTGGATGAACGGGTTGGGGATCAGGAACTCCCGTAGGTCCTCCGTGAACACCGTGGCCGAGATGGGCACCAGCGAGCCACCGAGCGACTTGGCCGTGGTCATGATGTCGGGGACGACCCCGTCGTGCTCACAGGCCCACCAGCGTCCGGTCCGTCCCAGTCCGGTCTGGATCTCGTCCAGGATGAGCAGGGCCCCGACCCGGTCGCACGCCGCACGGACACCCGCCAGGTACCCGTCGGGTGGCACGACGATGCCGCCCTCCCCCTGGATCGGCTCGAGGAGCACCGCCGCCGTCCGATCGTCGATGACCCCGGCGAGCGCGTCGAGGTCGCCGAAGGGGACCTGGACGAAGTCCGGCATCAGCGGCTCGAACGGCTGGCGGAACGATGCCCGACCGGCCGCCGACAGGGCGAACCCGGTGTGCCCGTGGTAGCCGTTGATCGTGGAGACGACGGTCGGTCGAGCGGTGGCGCCGCGGGCGAGCTTGACGGCGAAGTCAATGGCCTCACCTCCGCCGGACCCGAACATCGTGCAGGTCAGGTCGCCCGGAGTTACCTCGGCCAGCTTGGCGGCCAACTGCGCCTTCTGCTCCGAGCACAGCAGGAAGTTGCCGTTGTCGAGGTGGTCGACCGCGGCATGCGCGGCCGCCACCACCCTCGGATTGCGGCGGCCGACATTGAAGGATCCGGCGGAGGTGAAGCAGTCGAGGTACCGGCTGCCGTCGATGTCCCACACCCAGGGCCCCGAGCGCTCGCCCTCGATGATGTCGAGGCCGGCCGCCCGCATCACCCGCACCTTCTGTGGATTCAGGAAGGTGGCGAACTGGTCGAGCACCGCCTGCTTGTGCGCTCCGTCGGTCATGGCGCTCCCCTTCCGCTCCCGGCCCGGGACGGCCGTCGGACGACGCCAGCCGGAACCTCGCTCCACACCGGTGGTGCCGTACCCACCGACTGCGGTCCGGCACGGTCCACCCTCTGCGGCGAACACTATCCGAGGCGCTGAACAGGGAGTATTCCGGCCGAGGGACCGGACACCGTGACAGGTGGTCCGACCGCCGAGGAGTTCCGGCTCCGAACCGGACGGTGGCCCCGGTGGGGCCGCGCGACCGTCGGTCCGACGCGGGAGGGCCGGTTGCCCGCGGCCGCTCCGCCTGCGACCATGGTCGCCCTACCGCGGTCAGTCGTGTGTCCATCGGCGCCACGTTGAACCAGGGGGTGACGTGCCAGAAGTCGCAGCGACGCGTGTGGTGCCCGGCACCGGGCCCGCCGTGACCGACGTGGTCAGGTCGAGAGGCATCGCGCCGACCCGGGCGACGGCGATCGTGGCCGTCCTCGGCCTCGTGATCACGCTGACGGTGTCGTGGACGGCGTGGACGCTCAACCGCCACAACGAGCACCGCCTGCTGGAGGTCCAGACCCGCCAGGCCGCCGCCGTCCTCTCCTCGACGATCCTCAGCCTCCGCAACCCACTCGAGACCGCACTGCAGGTCGAGGGAGTCACCGGTGGCAGCACGAGCCAGTTCGCGCGGTTCGCCTCCACCTACGTGGGACCGGACAGCTCCTTCGTCTCGGCCGTGCTCTGGACGTCCGACGGATCCACGTGGGGGCCCGTCACCACGGTCGGCGTCGCGCCGTTGCTGTCCCAGAGCTCGCCGGAGGCCCAGGACCTGATCCACAGGTCGCTGACCCGCACGACGTTCGTCGTGACGCCGGTGCCGGCGACGAGCCCCCGGCGGATCGGGTATGCCGTCTCGGACCCGGCCACGTCCATGGCCATCTACGCCGAGCGCGCCATTCCGGCCGACCGGCAGGTACCCGTCGAGAGCACGTCGGCCTTCGCCGATCTCGACTTCGCCACCTATCTCGGGCCCACCACCAGCCTGTCGGCACTGGCCACCACGGACCTGCCCCCGGCCCAACTCCCCCTTTCCGGCGACGTCGCCCGCGTGTCGATCCCCTTCGGGGACTCCACCGTCACCCTCGTCGCCACTCCACGTGGACCACTGGGAGGCGCGCTGGGTGGAGCACTCCCCTGGGTGTTCCTCCTCGGGGGCCTCCTGGTCACCACCGGAGCCGCGGCGGTCACCTACCTGCTGGTCGGTCGCCGGCGGAGCGCAGAACGGGACGCCGAGACCATCGCCACCCTCTACCAGCAGCTCGACGGCCTCTACGGCGAGCAGCGCTCGATCGCCGACGCGCTGCAGCAGGCCCTCCTGCCCCAGCGGAACCCGCCGGTCCCCAACCTCGAGGTCGCCACCACGTACCTCGCCGGGACCCACGGGCTCGAGATCGGTGGTGACTGGTTCAGTCTCATCGAGATCGACGAGAGCCACTTCGCCTTCGCCGTGGGGGACGTCTCGGGCAAGGGCGTGGGGGCGGCCGCGATCATGGCCCGGCTGAGGTTCACCATCCGGGCCTATCTGACCGAGGGTCATCCGCCCGACGTCGTCCTGGGCATGTGCTCCCGTCAACTGAGCGTGAACCGGGACGGGCACCTCGCGACGGCGCTGATCGGCGTCGGCGACAGCGTGTCCGGCGTCATCACCCTGGCGAATGCCGGCCACCTGAACCCGATGCTGGTGATCGGCATCTCGGCCCGATTCGTCCCGACCGAGGTGGGGCTGCCCCTGGGGGTGGCGCCGTGTGCCTACCGCGCCACCACGCTCCCGTTGACGAGCGGCTCGACACTGGTCGCCTTCACCGACGGGCTGGTCGAGCGCCGTGGGGAGAACATCGACCTCGGGCTGGACCGCCTCGTCCGTGCCGCCAACGGCGACGCGGCGACGGTCGATGAGCTGCTCGACGGGCTCACCGCCACCCTCGGACCCGACGGCGCCTCCGACGACGTCGCCGTACTGGCGTTCCGGTGGACGAGTCCACAGGATTCCGACGGCAGGGCGGGCGTCGAAGGCTCGCAGAACCCGCGGCTCGCCGGGTAATTTGGTCGGGCACAGCCTCGGGCGCACGGAGAGGTGGCGAGAGGAGGGCGGTGACGTGGTGGGCACGTGGGACACGACAGAGGGATCGGACACGAAACCGGTGACCGGGGCACGGGAGTCCCGACGCGCGCCACGGGCATGGGCATGTCGGTAGCCGACCGGCCCGACATCCGGGTGAGTGCATCGCTGGGGGACCCGGGCCATCCGGTGATCCATCTGGCGGGGGAACTCGATCTGGCCAGTGTGGAGTCGACCAGAACGGGTATCCACCGTTACCTGGCGACCGCGCCGGCGCGCGTCACCTTCGATCTCGAGGAGCTCATGTTCATGGACAGCTCAGGGATCGCGCTGCTCGTAGAGGTGTCCAACGAGGTCGGCGACGTGTCCCTGGTCAACGTGCCACCGATCGTCCACCGGGTCCTGGAGGCGACCGGCCTCCTGGAGCACTTCGGCCTGTCACCATGACGGCGACGACGGAGCGGTTCCTCGCCGCAGACGAGTCGGTGGGCGCGGCCAGGACCTTCGTGGCCGCACTCATGGTCGGTACGCCCGACTCCGTCCGGGACTCCGTAGCGCTGATGGTGTCGGAACTGGCGACGAACGCGCTGATCCACGCGGCCGGTGGCTTCGACGTCTCGGTGGAGCGGTCCGACAGCACCGTGTCCGTCTCGGTGAGCGACCGGGGCGAGGGCACGCCCGTCCTGCAGGCACCGCCCTCGAGCGAGCCCCACGGGCGGGGGCTCCGGATCGTGGACAAGCTGGCCGACGACTGGGGGGTCTCCCCGCTGTCGGACGGGGACCGCCGCGGTAAGACGGTGTGGTTCCGCCTGGCGCTGCGCCCCTCCGACGTCGGAGAGCTGGTCAACAGTGGCGACGTCCCACCCCTCGACCTCGGCACGACGGAGTAGGGCCGCGACTCCGGTCGGGTGACAGGGTCGGCCTCCGCCGCCGGGTCCCGACACGACCCACGAGGACCTCGGGCCGGCGCGGTCCCCACTCGCATGCGCTTCCACCGGGCCGACGTGACAGGATCGGTGTCCCATGAGCGGAGCGCTCCGTGATCTCTGGACCTGGTTCGCCGACACGCAGTGCCGGGCGTACTCACCGGTCTACGAACAGGTGTGCCGGGGGGTGGCCGGGTCCGACGAGGTGCTTGAGCTGGTGCAGGGATCCCCACCGCAGGCCCATCTCCCGACCGTGCTGCTGGCCTCGGTGCACTACCTGCTGCTGTCGGGCCTCGACCATCCCCTCGCCCACGTCTACGCCGGCCGCTCCGACCAGGACCCGGGACCACTCTTCGTTGACGTGGTCCTGGGTCACCGGGAGGAGATACTGGGGTTGCTCGGAACCCGGCACACCAACACCAACGAGGTCGGGAGGTCCGCCGTGCTCGGGCCCGCGCTCACCGAGGTAGCCGCCCGCCTGGGCCCTCCGCTCACACTCGTAGACGTGGGCTGCAGCGCCGGCCTGACCCTCCTGTGCGACCGGTACCTGATCGACTACGGCGCCGCGGGGTCCACCGGTCCTGCGGACGCGCCGGTCCGACTGGAGTGCGAAGTGACCGGAGGCGACCCTCCCATCGCCACGCGCCTCCCCTCCGTGGCCGCCCGAATCGGTCTCGACCGCGAACCCGTCGACCTGCGGGACGACGCCGCCGTGCGCTGGCAGCTGGCCTGCGTATGGCCGGACACCGGACGACTGGAGCGCACCCGCGCGTCCCTCGCGCTGGCCCGGGACGCCGGCCTCGACATCCACGAGGGGGACGCCGTCGAGGCCCTCCCCGACCTGCTGGCGTCCCTCCCCCGATCCGGTGTGCCGGTCGTGATCACGTCGTGGGCGTTGGCCTACCTCCCCACCGACCGCCGCACCGAGTTCGTCAACGTCCTCCGGGCCGCCTCGGCCGACTGTCCCGTCGCGTGGATCAGCGCCGAGGGCGAGGGCACGGTTCCCCTGCTCGCCGACGTCTCCGCGCCGACCGACGCCCAGGGGATCGACGCAAGCGTGTTGGGCCTCGCCGTGTTCGACGGCCGTGACGTCGAGGCCGAGGTCCTCGGCTTCGTCCACCCGCACGGGCGATGGCTGGACTGGAGGGCGTGACCCCGACCCGGAACGTCCGGGTTCCTCCGCTCAGCCGTAGTGGCGCAGCTCACCCCAGAACGACGACCAGGATCCCCGGGGCCCGGTGCAGGTCCAGATGCCCGTCCCGTTCTCGTCGTTGTCGACGTCGTCGGGACTGCGGATCGACGTGTCGAACCGGCAGTCGGCGAAATGGGACCGGAGCTCACCCACGCTGCCCACGGCGACGACGACCTGGTCGGGGGCGTCGCCCGGTCCCCAGAGCCAGTAGGAATTGTGCCCGGAGAGCGGCTCGGGGAGGCCGTAGGGGCGACCGTAGACGGTGAGCGCGCCCGCCTCGCCGTAGTTGGCGGTGAAGAGGGACGCCTGCCTGCGCTGGGTGGCCGGCAGCGCGTCGAAGACGACGCCGACCTGGCTGGTGAACTGCGGCCAGCCGACCGTCTCGCCGAGGTCGTAGCTGGTCGTGTGCAGGATGGGCATGCGGGCGAAGGTCGACAGGGGCAGCACGGGAAGAACGAATGCCAGGGAGAGGGCCGCACCGACTACCGGTGCGGCGAGCCACCATCTGCTTCTGGTACGGACGTCCCCGTGGCCCTCGATCCGGCACGCCCCGGCCGCGAACAGGGCCGGCAGCACGCCTGCCGTGTAGTACGCGCGTCCCGGGATCACGAGGAAGACGTACACGACCACGACCACGACCACGACCAGGACGACGTGGAGGTCCCGGTGCACCAGGAGGTGGCGGACGCCGAGGACGACGATCGGGAACGCCAGGATCCCCACCAGGATCAACTGGGCGGGCACGAACCCCACGTAGTCGCCCGACCCCGAGTGCTCGACCCGCAACGATCTCGCCATCGCCAGCCCGGGGGCGTCGTTCACCACCTGCCAGACGAGGTTGGGCAGCCACAGCACGGCGGCGACGAGCCCGCCGAGCCACGGCCAGCCGGTCGTCAACACCCCACGGGTCGAGGTGGTCACGATGCCGACGAACAGGGCCACGCCGAGGAGCAGGATGAGGTCTTTGTTCTCCAGGCCGAATCCGGCCACCGCTCCCGCGGCCAGCCAGCACCGGGGCCGTTCGTGCACGACGGCCCGGAGGACGAACAAGATCGTGAACGTCCAGGCGACCAGATCGAAGACGGTGGTCCCCGCCAGGTGCGCCGAACCGAGGAGGATGGGTGCGCACGCCATGGCGATCGCCGCCAGGACCTGGGCGAAGCGACCACCGCCGAGCTCCCGGGCCGTGAGACCGGTGCCGACCACGACGGCCCCGCCCGCCAGCGCCGGGAGCACCCGCACGGCCACCGGACCGGTGCCGAGCAGACCTGTGGCCAGCCGGGTCAGCATCGGGGCGATCGGAGGCTGGTCGACGTACCCGAACGCAGGGTGGCGTCCGGCCACGATGAAGTACAGCTCGTCGCGGTGGAACCCGTACCTCGGGCTGAACGCCAGCTCCACCGCCACGAACGCGCCGGCGACCCACCAGACACTCCGGGCGAACGGCGCGCACGGGTGATCATCCGGACGGGAACCGCGTCCATCCGCCCCCACGGTCGGTCCGCCGGCCCGATCGACGTCGGTCGGCATCACCCAGATCGTAGCGACGACCGACCGGTGCCGCTTGCCCGTCGACCGGGGTGGGTGGGCCGGGCGAGTCCGAGATCCGGGGCCGGATCATCGGCCGTCTACCACCCCCAGTGACGTGCCCACCGCGCTCAACGGTAGTTGAGGTGAATTAGGTGAACTCCGCGTGTCGCCCTGCGTCGGGTATGCCAACATGCGACCCGGCGGGAGTGACTGCCAACGGGGCAGCCAGTGGTCACCGACGTGGAGGCGGGCAGGATGATGTTCTCAGGTTCACGACACAAGGTGTGGATACGGGGCACCGTCGCGTGCGGCATCGCCGCGATCGGCGTCACCGTGGGAGCGGTGCAGTCGGCGACGGCCAGCCCCCTGCCGGTGACCCCGTACGGCGGCAACAACCCCTCGCTGACCCGGGCCCCCTACATCACCGACCTGACCCAGACCTCCGCCTACGTCAACTGGGCCACCACCTCGTCGGTGCCGGGATCGCTGCAGATCGCGCCGGTGGGTGCCGGCGGGTGCCCGGCCTCCACGGCGACCTGGTCGGCCGCGTCCGGCCCGCTGGCGGTCACGACCCAGCTCCCCTACCTTGCGCCCCCGTCGACCGCGACCACCACTTCGTGGGCGTACAGCGTCGTCAACGGTGCCGGAACGACGATCAAGGAGTACCAGGCCTCGGTGCTCGTGAACGGTCTCTCGCCCGGCACGGCGTACTGCTACGCGGTGTTCTCGACCGACAAGGTCGGGGCCGTCGACCTGCTCCCGGCCTCATCGGCCCCGACCCTCGGCGGGCTCGCCGTCCAGTCCTTCACCACCCTGGTCCCCGCCGGTCCCACGTCCAAGGCGACGACCACCTTCGATGTGATCGACGACACCGGCGAGAACTACCTGGACACGCCGCTGGCCGGCGCGTCCACCTACATGCCCTTCAGCCCGACCGGTCCCCTGGTCAACCCTGACGAGGCGTCGCTCTACCAGCAGATCGGTCAGTCGGGTGCACAGTTCCTCGTCGATGCCGGCGACACCGCCTACAACAACGGGAGCCAGTCCGACTTCGGCGACCTCGAGCAGACCGGGACCACGACCGACGTGAGCAACTTCTTCGGTCCCTGGTACTACCCCCTGACCGGGGGGATCCCGCTGTTCGTCGGCTCGGGGGACCACAACCAGAACAACACCACGCTGAAGTTGTTCCCCACACCGGTGACCGCGGCACACTCGGGTGGCACCTACGCCTACGTCTCCGCCAGTGGCGTCAGCGGCTTCACCGGTTCGGCCCCCGCCGACTGGTACGCGGTGGACACCGGCAACGTCCGGATTTACGTCCTCGACGCCACCTGGGGCGAGTCCACCTCGAGCGGCAAGCTCGGGAACACCACCGGCTCGCTGTGCGGCGCCGCGGGATCGTCGGCCGCCAACGACTGTCGGCCCTACGAAGCCGACTACCTCGAGCACTGGCAGACGATCTCGGCCGAGTACAAGTGGCTGGCCGCCGACCTCGCCAACCCGGCCAATGCGGGCATGGTCAAGCTCGCCGTCATGCACTTCCCCTTCCAGTCGGACAGCAGCACCCAGTCCTCGGACCCCTACCTCCAGAACAGTCCGGCCAACCCGAACGCCGCCACCAGCCTCGAGGCGCTGCTGTCGGCCAACGGCGTCCAGATCGCCTTCAGCGGACACGCCCACATCTACCAGCGCACCGTGCCGACCGGCCCCGGTGAGGTCGTCAGCTACGTGAGCGGTGGTGGGGGTGGCGTGCTCGAGCCGGTGTCCGGGCCGACTACCAAGTTGTGCAAGTCCATGATGGCCGCCGGCAGCGTGTATGCCATCGGGTGGAGCCCCACCAAGGGCGTGGGCTCCTACTGCGGCCAGGGCGCCGCGAGCACCGACACCCCGACCTCGATCGACCAGGTCTACAACTTCCTGAAAGTCACCGTGTCGGGCAACCAGATCACCGTCTCCCCGACCAACGCCCTCGGCCAGGTCTTCGACCAGCAGACCTACACCGACACGGCGGTCCCACCCAGCCACTAGCGCCCGTAGCGGAGCAGAGGTCACGTGCCGGCACGCCGTCGGCCCTGACTCGGCACGGCATCGGGACCGGGAAGCCCCACGATTCGACCCTGCCCCGGAGCTGACCGGGCCGTGCCCGTGCTGGGGCCCGCACGTCGCAGTCGGCACGCCGAGGTAGCCGGACCCCACCCTCCTGACGCTGGGATGGAGTCGGGTCATCCTGGCCGCCGCTCCCCGCGCCCACCTGGGGGCGCGCATCTCAGGTCGAAGCTCTACCGGGTGGCGACGCCGACGACCGGCTGGCCCGTGGCGGTGGAGGCGGCGCCGAGGTAGGCGGCGTCGCCGAAGGCGAAGACCCCACCGTCGGAGGCCACCAGCCAGTAGCCCTTGCCGTCGGTGGTGGCGGCCATGCCGACGATGGGCGCGTTCAGGTGCAGGGCCCCCGCCGACCCGTGGAAAGCGGCGTCGCCGAAGGCGAAGATGCCACCGTCGGAGGCCACCAGCCAGTAGCCCTTGCCGTCGGTGGTGGCGGCCATGCCGACGATGGGCGCGTTCAGGTGCAGGGCCCCCGCCGACCCGTGGAAAGCGGCGTCGCCGAAGGCGAAGATGCCACCGTCGGAGGCCACCAGCCAGTAGCCCTTGCCGTCGGTGGTGGCGGCCATGC
>CAZULR010000075.1:0-9685 GCA_964621235.1 uncultured Acidimicrobiaceae bacterium | reverse complement strand
CTGCTCAACGCCGAGGAGGCCATCGGCGAGATGGTCAGCCAGACCGGGGCCACCGGATTCGAGGGCTACTGGCGCAACGCCGAGGCCGAGCAGGCGCGGGTGAAGAACGGGTGGTACTGGACCGGCGACCTCGGCTACCGGGACGAGGACGACTTCTTCTACTTCGGCGGCCGCGACTACGACTGGCTCCGGGTCGACGGCGAGAACTTCGCGTCCGCCCCGGTCGAGGGCATCCTTCAGCGTCATCCCGACGTAGTGCTCGCCTCCGTCTACGCCGTGCCCGACACGGTGGTGGGCGACCAGGTCATGGCCACCCTGCTGCTGCGTGAGGGCACGTCCTTCGACGCCGCCGGGTTCGAGGCGTTCCTGGCCGGCGAGGAAGACCTGGGCACCAAGTGGGCGCCCCGGTTCGTGCGGGTGACCGACAAGCTGCCCGAGACGGCGACGACGAAGGTCGTCAAGCGGGTGCTGCGCAACGAGTCGTGGCACTGCGAGGAGCCGGTGTGGTGGCGCCCCGCCAAGGACGCCCCGTACCGAAGGCTCACCGAGGACGACGTCGAGCAACTGGACCGCGCCATCGCCGAGCGCTGACGCGCCCGTCGGGCGGCACCGGGTGGGAGCCCGGCACCACCCGACGTCCGGGGATGCATGAGTACGGAGGTCGGACCACTCCGGGTGCGCCTCCGGGACGGCTAGAAGGAGGAGCCGACGGCGATCCCCTCCAGGCCGTTGTGGCCGGACAGCTCGGGCGATGCCGAGCCGGTGGCGACCAGCGAGCCGCCGGGCTGGACGGCGTACGAGTCGACCACGTCGTTCGCGCCGGTCTCCACGAACAGCGAGTGTCCGTCGGGCGACGCCACCAGGTCGATCGGGCCGGGGTCGGTCGAGGTGCTGGCGACGATCGCGGGCACGCCGCTCGCACCGATGGTGTAGCTGGTGACGGTGGCACTCCCCGCGTTGGCACCGAAGAAGAAGGAACCGTTCGTCGTCACCCAGCACAGTGCGGCCAGGCCGTCAGCTGTCGACCCCAGCTCGGTGAGCGTCCCGCCCGGGGCGATCGCGTAGGTGGTCAGGGCGCTGGTGGCCGCCTCGGTCACCACCAGGTGTCCGGCGCGGTCGAACGTGAAGCCGAACGGCACCGGTGTGGCCGACGGGTTGACCACGGGCGGGCCGGCCACCGAGCCCGACGGCGTCACGGCGAACACGTCGATGGCGCTGCCGTTGGCCTTGGTGGTGACCACGAGGTGGCGGCCGTCGGGGGTGAAGCCGATCTGGCCCGGCGTGTTGAGGAAGGCCGGGGTCAGTCCCGGGGTGAGGCCGAGCGTCCGGTTGCTGCCCGGGATGGGCGTCAGCGAGTCCGCGTAGAAGCCCTGGATCGAACCGGTCCCGCCGGCGTTCAGCACGTAGACGAGGTCACCGCGCACGGCGACACTCACCGGCGTGGTGCCGCCGGAGCCGATCACCCGGGGCCGGCCCACGTAGGGGCCGAAGGCGTGGAACACCGAGAGCGTGTTGCTTCCGCCGTTGACGCCCACGAGCAGTCCCTCCGCCGGGTCGGAGGCGAGTCCCCCCTGTGACGCCAGCTTGTCGACCGCCGCACCCGGGATGGCCACGCCGAGGCCCCCGGTATCGGTCCGGCCGACTTCGTGGAGCCCCCGTCCGTCGGACAGGTACGTCACGACCTGGTTGCCGGTCGGGTCGTTGGTCTGCACGTAGACGACCGACGGGTGGGCGAACCCACCACCTTGGTCGCCGCCGGACCCGAACCCGTCGGCGCCGGCGACGGCGGGCAGGCAGAGGCTGGCGATGGTGGCGGCTGCGCCGGCGAGCGCAGTCAGGGTCAGGGTACGTCGCATGGGAACTCCTCGGTCGGATCGGATGGTGTCGGTGCCGCACTGCTCCGTCCGGACGGAGGCGGGTCCGTTACAGCGTCACCCGGCGGCGACCACCGACGTCGTCCGGAGTCGCTCGACGGCGGTGAGCCCCAGCCGCGGCGTGTAACGCGGGTCGGGGGCGACCGGACTACGCGCCGTGTCCAACCAGTCGACCGGGAGGCTCCCATCACAACCGTCCGCGGTGACCGTGCCCGCTCGGGGCGTCCACTGCGGCGCGTCGGTCGCCGACCTACAGTGCACTCCATGGAGTCCGACGTCGAGCTGCTCGCCCGGCTCCGCGACGGCGACGAGGGCGCGTTCGTGACCCTCGTCGGCCGCTACCAGGGCTCCCTGCTGCGGGTGGCCCGCACCTTCGTCCCGAGTGACGCAGTCGCCGAGGAGGTGGTCCAGGACACGTGGATGGGGGTGGTGCGGGGCATCGACCGGTTCGAGGGCCGGTCGTCGTTCAAGACCTGGCTCTTCCGCATCCTGGTCAACCGGGCGCGGACCTCGGGCGTCCGCGAGCACCGCAGCGTGCCGCTCGATCCCGTCGAGCCGGCCGTCAGCCCCGACCGGTTCGACGGCGGCGGGGCCTGGGCCGAGCCGGTCACCCCGTGGGAGGAAGATGTCGACGACCGCCTCGTGGCCACCTCCTGGGGCCCGGCGCTGCGCGCCGCCGTCGACCAGCTGCCGGACCGCCAGCGGGACGTCGTCGTCCTCCGGGACGTCGAGGGACTCTCCAGCGCGGACGTCTGCGAGGTGCTCGGGCTCTCCGAGGGCAACCAGCGGGTGCTGCTCCACCGGGGCCGCAGCCGACTGCGGAACGTGCTCGAGTCCGAACTCCGCACGAGGGGGCGATGATGGTCCTGCTGCGACGTCGTGACGAACTGGTGTGCCGGCAGGTCGTGGAGCTCGTGACCGACTACCTCGAGGGGGCGCTGCCCCGCGCCCAGCGCAGGCGCTTCGAGCGGCACCTTCGCGCCTGCCCCAACTGCACGGCCTACCTGGAGCAGATGCGTGTCACCATCGCCACGGCGGGTCGGCTGACGCCGGAGGACCTGTCGCCCGAGGCACGCGACGAGTTCACCGAGCTGTTCCGCTCGTGGCGTGACGACGGCCCGGACGGCCCGGACGGGCCCGACTGACGGCCGTCAGTCGACGGGGCCGGTGAGGTCCCCGGACCGCACCGGTGGCGCGGGCGTCCGCCGCCAGGTCCGGGTCATGGCGGCCACACAGGCCGCGATCAGCACCGCGAACACCAGGCTGACCGGTCCGTCGCCCAGGCCGACGCCGCTCCGGTCCCTCGGCTTGCCCAGCCAGTCAGCCAAGGACGCGCCCAGCGGCCGCGTGAGGATGTAGGCAGACCAGAACGCCAGCACCTCGTTCATCCGGAACCAGCGGTAGCCGATCGCCGGGACGAGGATCAGGCCGGCGAACAGACACGCCGACGCCAGGTACCCGAGGTGGAGCGTCGAGGCGGTGTAGTCGCCGAGCGCGGTACCCATGGCGAACGTGGCCATGACGGCGACCCAGTAGAAGAGCTCACGGCGCGCCGTGTCGATGCTGTGGATCGACAGCGTCCCCTCGACCCGGTTCCAGGCCAGGAACGCCACGACCAGCACGACGGCGAAGAAGGCCGTCGACGCGGCGTAGGGGACCCCGAACTGCTTGTGGAGCACGTCGGCCGCCATGGTGCCGACGATCGCCACCAGGAGGACCGCCAGCCAGTACACCCAGGGGATGTACCGGTCCTGGCGCAACTGGAAGGCCACGACGCCGAGCAGCACGAGGGTGCCCGCGGCGACGGCCAGGACGGGGCTCACGGCGTTGACGAAGTAGTCCGAGGTGGACTCCCCCATGGCGGTGGTCAGGAGCTTCGTGATCCAGAAGAGCGCCGTGATCTCCGGGACCTTGACGAGCGTCCGACGGGTCAGGTCCATGGGCGCACATCGTACGGCAGGCCGCGGCGGGGACCCGCGCGGGAGTGCGGCCTCCGTCGGCCGCCCGGTCCGGTCCGGGCCGTCAGCCCCCGAGCGCGGTGTACAGCGCGCTGTACGTGTCGTCGACGGCCTGGAGCGAGTCCGCGAATGCCGGGCTCCGCGCCGTGGCCCCGTAGGCGTCGATTCCCGACGACTGGGCGAGGTCGTTGAGCTGCGCGGACGCCTGGCGGGCGGCCGCCTCGGCGGCCTGCGCCTGGACGGTCGCCGAGCTGGGGTAGTTGACCCGGGACAGTGCGTCGCCGTAGGTCTGGAACGCTCCGGCCAGTGCCGCCGCCGCCTGGTCGAGGCACTGGGTCGCCACCGACTCCGCCTGCGACTCGCACTGCTGAGTCGACGACTTGAACGCGTCGGTGGCGTTCTTCAGGACGTCATGCGCGGCCCCGACCTCGACCCGGGCGATCGTCTGCTCGAACCCCTGCAGGGGGCCGAAGCTCCCGCTGCGGTTGATCGAGTTGAACCCGACGCTGACCACGGCGCCGAGCACGATGAACACGATGGCCAGAATCCGGGCGGCCTTGGTGAGGGCCAGGGGCCACAGCGCCCGCGGTGCGTAGCCCGCGAGGGGGTACGGCGACGCGGGCGGCGGGGGTGGCATCGGTGCGTACGCCGGCGGTGGTGGAGGTGGCGGCGTCAGGCCCGGAACCGACAGCGGCGGCAGCCCACCCGAGGGAGGGGGCGGTGGCGGGGCGGCGCTCGGGACCACGCCGGGGGGCGGGGGCGGAGCGTCCGTGGGAGACGGGGTCGTTCCCTCGGGCATCACCGTTCCGGGAGGAGGAGGTGGCGGGGCCGCGCCGATCGGTGGGGGCGGCGGTGACCCCAGCGGCGGGGGCGCGACCGGCGGGGCCGTGGTGGGGGTCCCGAGCGGAGGGGGCGGCGGGGCCACAGGTGCGGCGATGGTGGGCTGGTCCGATCCCCACGCCGGTGTCGGTGCGGGTCCCGGCCCACCGGAGGGGGCGTACGGCGTGTACCCCGTCGGCGCCGAAGGCGCTGCGGGAGGCGGCCGCAGCACCACGGTGCCGGACGCCGTCACCTCGATGCGCTTGCCCAGGGCGTCCTTGTCGCCGAGGAGGTCGCTCGGATAGTAGGAGGTGAGCATCCAGAAGTAGGCGCTCATCCGGGTCTGCCAGCGGATGGCGGCCGCCGACGCCCCGAAGATGGCGTCCGGCATGCGCCCGGTCACCAGCGTGATGATCCACGTGATGATGCCGAAGACCTGCATCCCGTAGCTGACGACCCCCGAGACGATGGCGGCCGGGATCACGAGGATGATGCGGAAGAACACGGCGAACCGGTTGAGCCGCCCGGTCGTGACGGTCACATCCACCGGATAGCTCGGGTCCGGGTCGAGGGCGAACGGCGGGTAGGCGTCGGTCATCAGGAACTCGTAGGCGTAGACCCGGGTGGTCCACCGCACGTATCCGAGCAGGAACTTGGCGAACGATGCGGGCAGCCGTCCGGTGAACAGCGCGGCGAACCACCCGAGGAACACCACTACGAGCGCACCGATGCCCACGAAGAAGAGCACGAAGAACTGCGGGATCGCCAGGATGATGCGGATCAGCACCGTCCACCGTCGCTGTGGTTGGGTGGTGCCGAAGCGGACTTCGACCCGACTCGACGCCTCCGCCAGTTGCGATCCGGCCGTCATCGTCATTCCGCCACCTGCCTTCCGGCCCCGGTCGGGACGACTCGGGTCACGGATCGGACGTTAGCAACCGGCCCCCACCACACTGGGGGACTGCCGGATCGGTGGGTGCCCCGTCGGTGTCCCGACGGGTTGCGTGGACTACCGGTCGACCCCCAGGATGAGACCGCTCGTCGGCACGCCGGTGCCGGAGGTGACGAGTGCGTGCTCGACGTTCGGCACCTGGTTGTAGGAATCGCCCCGCACCTGGCGGACACCCTCGGCGATCCCGTTCATACCGTGCAGATAAGCCTCGCCGAGCTGGCCTCCGTGGGTGTTGATCGGCAGGCCGCCCCCGAGCTCGATGTTGCCGTCGCGGATGAAGTCCTTGGCCTCGCCCTTGGCGCAGAAGCCGAGCTCCTCGAGCTGGTACAGCACGTAGGGGGTGAAGTGGTCGTAGATGACGGCGGTTTGGATGTCCTCGGTGGACAGTCCCGAGGTCGCCCACAGCTGGCGCGCCACCACGTCCATCTCGCCCAGGACGGTGAGGTCGTCGTAGTAGTACGACGTCATCATCTCCTGGCCGGGTCCGGCGCCCTGGGCTGCGGCACGGATGACGACCGGCGTGCTCGGCAGGTCACGGGCCCGTTCCAGTGACGTCACGACCAGGGCCTGGCCCCCGTCGGTCTCCTGGCAGCAGTCGAGCAGGTGCAGTGGCTCGACGATCCACCGCGAGTTCTGGTGGTCCTCCAGGGTGATCGGCTTCTCGTAGAACCACGCCTTCGGGTTCGTGGCGGCGTGCCGGCGGTCGGCCACGGCCACCCGGCCGAGGTCCTCGCTGGTCGCCCCGGTGGCGTACAGGTACCGCTGCGCGGCCATCGCCACCCACTGTGCCGGGGTCAGCAGCCCCTGGGGCGCGTACCAGGCGAAATGGGCCGTCTCCGCGTTGGGGACCGGGAGGCGGCCCTGGACGCCGGCGCCGAAGCGGTTGCCCGAGCGCTCGTTGAAGGCCCGGTAGCACACGACGACGTCCGCCACCCCGGCCTCGACGGCCATGGCCGCCTGCTGGATGGTGCCGCAGCCGGCACCGCCCCCGTAGTGCACACGGCTGAAGAACGAGAGCTCGCCGATGCCGAGGCTGCGGGCGACCTCGATCTCGGGATTGGTGTCCGCGCTGAAGGTGACCAGCCCGTCGACCTCGGACGGCTCGATGCCGGCGTCGCGCAGGGCCAGGTCCACGGCCTCGGCCGCCAGTCGCAGCTCGCTGCGGCCGGAGTCCTTCGAGAACTCGGTGGCGCCGATACCGGCGATGGCCGTCTTGCCGACGAACGAGTGGTCGGTGCCGCTCACTTCGCACCTCCGGCGGGAAGCAGGAGCCGGACGGTTCCGGTCACGTGGTCGCCGAGGCCGTTGGCACCCCGGAGGGTCACCTCCACCGCACCACGGCCCTGGTCGTCGGTCGTCTCCTCCTTGGCGGTCACGGAACCGGTCAGCACCATCGTGTCGTCCGGGTAGTTCGGAGCACCGAGCCGGATGTTGACGTCGGTCAGCACGGCACCGGGCCCGGCCCAGTCCGTGACGAACCGGCCGACGAGGCCGTTGGTGGAGAGGATGTTCATGAAGATGTCCTTCGAGCCGCGCTCGACGGCCAGCTGCGGGTCGTGGTGGACGTCCTGGTAGTCCCGACTGGCCAGTGCAGTGGACACGATGAGCGTCCGGGTCAGGGGGACGGCGAGCTCGGGCAGGGTGTCGCCCACCGTCACCTCGTCCAGGGTCCGGGTCGTCTCCCGGAAGTCGTGCTCGATGATGGCCCTGCTCATGCCGGTACCGCCTCGCCGCTCAGGTCCGCGGAGACCTGTCGGCCCAGGCGGGCCAGCTGGGCGCTCGGCGAGCCGAGCAGCAGCTCGATCTGCTTGCCCCACAGGAAGTAGCGGTGGATCGGGTAGGAGATGTCGGCGCCCATGCCGCCGTGGAGGTGCTGGGTGGCGAACACCACACGCTGGCCCGACTCGGAGGCGAACCACGCGGCCACGTTGACCGCCCGGCTCGCGTCGAGTCCGTTGTCCAGCCGCCAGGCGGCCTGCCACGTGGTCACGCGGACGGCCTCGGTGTCGATCGCCGCGTCGGCGGCCCGCATCTTGGTGGCCTGGAAGGTGGCGAGCGGCACGCCGAACTGCAGGCGGGAGTTGAGGTACTCGGCGGTCTGGGCGACCGCGGACTCGGTGACGCCCACCTGCAGCGCGCACAGTCCGGTCCAGGCCCGCTCGAGCATCCACGACACGACGGCGGCACCCCGGGCGGGGTCGCCCCCGGCGAGCAGGTCGTCGGCCGTGACCGTGACGGCCTCCAGGTGGAGATGGGGATGGACCTCGCGGTTGGTGGTCACGGCGCGATCCAACCGGACCCCCGCGGACGTCGGGTCGATGGCGGCCACGACCACGCCGCCCTCGACGGCCACGGGCACCAGCACCCGGGTGGCCACATGGGCGTAGGGGACGGCGGCGGCGGTGCCCGACACCGACAGGGACCCGTCGGGGCCGACCGTCCCGCACACCGCCGGACGGCCCTCGCCACCGACGGCGATGTCGTCGGCGACATCGGCGAGTGCCGCGGTCAGGAGGACGTCGCCCGCCACCACGCCGGGCAGCAGGGCCGACTGCAGGGTGTCCGAGCCGAACTCGCCCACCGGCAGCGCGCCGAGAACGAGCGTGGCCCACAGCGGCACCGGCGCCACGACCCCGCCCTGGGCCTCGAGCAGCAGGCACAGCTCGACCAGTCCGTAGCCACCGCCGCCGTGGGCGGTGGGGACCGCCAGACCCAGCAGGTCGGCCCGGGCGAGCTCCGCCCAGAGCTCCCGGTCGACGCGGTCCTCGGTGGACTCGACCTCCTGGACCCGGTCCGGGTCGACCCGGCCGGCGAAAATCCCGGACACCGCCTCGGACACGGCGGTCTGCTCATCGTTGAAGGTGAAGTCCATCAGTTCGTCCTCGTCTCGTCTGCGGGGTGGAACACCGGGAGGGAGAGCTCGTCGTCGAAGTCCTCGAAACCGACCTCGACGGCCGTGCCGATCGCCGCGGTCTCCGGCGTGATGCCCGAGACGTTGGCGATGAGGCGGGTGCCCTCCTCCAACTCGACCAGTGCGACGACCAATGGGTAGTCGAAGGCCGGCACCTGCGGGTAGTGGTTGACCACGAAGCTGTAGATGGTGCCGCGCCCGGAGGCCTCGATCGGCTCCCAGTCGAAGGACCGGCACGTGGCGCACGACGGTCGGGGCGGGTGGCGCAGCGTGCCGCAGGCGGTGCAGCGCTGGATGAGGAGCTTGTGCTGCCTGGCCCCCTCGAAGAAGAACGAGTTGTCCTGGGTCAGGGCCGGCCGGGGACGTAGAGGGCGGGGGGCGACCTCCTCGGGTGCCGCCTTCGTCGCCCCGGTGCCCGGCTTGAACTTGAGGATGCGGAACTTCATGGTGGCGACGAGGTCGCCGTTCTGGTCGCGGTACTCGAGGCGGTTCGTGATGAAGTGCCCGAGACCGAGTCCGGTCTGCTTCTCCCCCGAGATCGAGTCGATCACCGACGTGACCTCGAGGTGGTCGCCGGGCACCAGCGGCCGCTCGTAGTGCTGGTCGCAGTTGGTGGCCACGACCGAGGTGAAGCCGGCCTCGTTGAGGAGCTCCATCACCTGGTCGCTCGGCTCGGCGGTGCTGGGCGTGCCGGCCTCGCGGGCGGCGTCGGCCTCGGTGCTGGCCCGCAGGCCCCGCATGATCCAGGCCTGCAGCATCGTGGGCGGGGCGATCACCCCCGGGAAGCCGGCGGCACGGGCTGCCCCGTCGTCGACATAGACCGGGTTGTAGTCGCCCATGGCCTCGACCCAGTGCTCGATCATCGGCTCGTTGACCGGGTGGTGGCCCCTGGTCGCCGGCCCCGCGGACTGGCCGACGAAGGCCTGGAGTTTGTCGTCGAGGGTGGGCGCGTCGGTCATCGCGCGCTCCTCGTCATGCCGAGGCCGGCGGTGGCCAGGATCTCGCGCTGGATCTCGTTGACCCCACCGCCGAAGGTGTTGATCTGCGCCTGACGCCCGGCACGCTCCAGGTCGCCATGGAGGACCGCCCCCGGGGTGCCGGGGCTCAGGTAGCCGGCGGAGCCGACGATCCCGAGGAGCTTGTGGTAGATCTCGACCGTCGACTCGGTGCC
>CAZULR010000074.1:0-9797 GCA_964621235.1 uncultured Acidimicrobiaceae bacterium | reverse complement strand
ACTCCTCGGCGAACGTGGCGGCCACGTGGGTCCACCAGTGGGCGTGGGCGCCACCACCGTGGACGAAGACCAGGCCCCGGGTGCCCGGCGTGCCGAACGTCAGGGCGTGGATCGGGCAGCCGTCGACCTCGACCTCGAGGTCGCCCCGGGGGACGGCGAGTGCCCGGATGAACCACGCGGGGGCGTCGGACAGGGGTCGGTAGGTCATCGGTCGCGCTCCTTGATGGCGTCGGTCACGTCGTGCTCGAGCGGCCGGCCGGCGAGCCAGCGGTCGAGGTTGGCGGCGAACAGGTCGGCCTGGCGGCGCAGCCTGCCGAAGCCGCCTGCCGCATTGTGGGGCGTCACCCGCACACGCGGATGGGTCCAGAAGGGGTGGTCCGGGGGGAGTGGCTCCTGCTCGAAGACGTCGAGGACCGCAGCCACCGGGGTGCCCGAGTCGAGGGCGGCCAGCAACGCGCCCTCGTCCACCAGCGTTCCCCGGCCGACGTTCACCAGGATGCTGCCCGGCCTCATGGCGGCCAGGAACGCGGCGTCGGCGAGGCGGTGCGTGCCCGTCGTGGCCGGGGCGGACAGCACCACGACGTCCGCGTCGCCGATGACGTCGCCCAGCCGTTCCGGGGTGACGGTGCGGTCCGCCGGGTCGTCGGGCCCCGGGCTGCGGCGACAGCCGATGACGGTGGCTCCCAGGGCGCGGGCCCGCACCGCCACGGCCCCGCCGATGTGGCCGAGCCCCACCACCAGCCAGGTGGTGCCCGCCACCTCCCGCCAGTCGTGGATCCGCCACTCGAAGGCCGCTTCCTGGCGCCGCCACTCGGCCGCCCCCTGGAACTCGTCGAGGACGGCCCGCAGTACGAACTCGGCGATGGGCAGACTGTTGACGTGGGCGTTGCAGACGCGCACGCCGCGGTCGGCCAGGACCTGGAACGGCGCGCTGTCGTAGCCGGCGGCCGGCGACTGGAACCACCGCAGCGACGGGCAGTCGACCAGGAAGCGGAAGAAGGCGGCGACCGGCGCGCCGGCGCGGAAGAGGTCAGACGTGCCCCAGGCCACCTCGGGTCGGGCCTCGGGCCACGCCACACCGATCCCGTCGGCCCCGGTCAGGCCACCGTCGGGCTCCATGACCAGCCACTCGACCCCCGGTCGGGCCAGCTCGTCGGCGAAGGAGTCGTGGGCGGTCCGGGTGAGGAGGGTGAGCACGCGGTCAGGCCCCGCCGAGCGCGTCGGTCACGAGTGCCTGGACCAGGGCCACCCCGGACTCGTGGCGCGGGCTGAGCATCCCGGGGCGGGCGAGCCCGGAGGCGAGGTTGCGCTGCACGGCCTCGCAGATGGTCCGATCCTCGTCGAGGATGGCCACCGAGCTCGCCACCGAGGCCCGGACCTCCTCCGCCGTCGTGCCGGGGGCGAAGGAGAACGTGTACTCCACCCGGGTCGACGTGGGACCGGTGGGCCAGTAGCTCTCGAGGCACATCCCCGACGGGTACAGGTTGAGAGCCAGGCCCGGGAACCGCCACAGCCAGGCCCCGTCCGTCACGGCGCCGTCCCGTGTCGGCGCCCGGTGGACGGTCGCCGGCCCGTCCACCTCGACGTCGTAGCGGGCGCTGTCGATCTGCCGGTTGAGCCCGGGGTGGACGAGGGGGATGTGGTAGCCCTCCTGGTAGTTCTCGGCGTAGACCTTCCAGTTGGCCGCCAGGTGATGGCGTGAGCGGTCGCTGACCTCGAACTCCTCCATGGCGAACGCCGCGCTGTGGCGGGCCACCGGGCCCAGCCACTCCTCGAGGTCGGGCACGGCGGGGTCGACGGCCGCGAACAGGAGCCCCCGCCAGGTGGCCACCGACGCCGCGGTCAGGGAGAATTCCACCGGATCGAGCTCGGCGCCGAAATCGCGGGCCGAGGTGAGTGTGCCGTCCAGCGCGTAGGCCCAGCCGTGGTACCTGCAGACGAAGCGCCCGCAGGTGCCCGACTCTTCGTCGACCAACGGGCCCGACCGGTGGCGGCACACGTTCTGGTGGGCCCGTAGCGTGCCCCCGTCGTTGACGATGACCAGCGGGAAGCCGGCCACCCACACGGACAGGTACGAGCCGGGTACGGCGACCTGGGAGGCGGTCCCGACCGCCGTCCACTCCCGGGCGAACACGGCGCGGCGCTCCGCCTCGTACCGGGCGGGATCGACGTACGCCTCGGCGCGCAGGACGGTGACGTCAGCTCCGGTCTCGACGGTCACGGCGGGCTCCCTTCGTGGCGCTGGTGCGGTGCCCCGCCTCATCATGCCAGCGGACCGGCCGCCGAGGCCCCGGCGGTGGTAGAGAGGTGGGCGTGATCACCACCGAACGCTGTGGCCCCGCCGCCCTCGTCATCCTCGACCGCCCGGAGGCCCGAAACGCCCTGACCGGGGCGATGATCGCCTCGCTCCGGACGGCGCTGCTCGAGGCCGACGCCGACCCGGACGTGGCCGCGGTCGTCCTGACGGGCCGGGACCCGGCCTTCTGTGCCGGCCTCGACCTGACGGACCTGGCCCGCACCTATGACGACGTGGCCGCCGTCCCGCAGACGGGGGGCACCGGCCAGCCCGACGCCCCGGTCGTGCGCCGCGGCCTGACGCCGGACATGACGACGCCGGTCATCGGGGCGGTCAACGGGCCGGCGGTGACCGGCGGTCTGGAGCTCGCCCTCGGGTGCGACTTCCTGATCGCCTCGGAGCGGGCGACCTTCGCCGACACCCACGCCCGGGTGGGCGTCCTGCCGGCGGGTGGCATGACCATCCGCCTGCCCCAGCTGATCGGGGTCAACCGGGCCCGGCAGATGTCGTTGACCGGCGATTTCGTCGACGCCGCGACGGCGTGCGCCTGGGGACTGGTCAACGAGGTGGTGGCCCACGACGGGCTGCTGCCGCGGGCACTCGAGCTGGCCGGCGCCGTGGCCGAGTCGGACCCAGTCACGGTGGCGGAACTGCGGGCCATGTACCGGGCGCTGGCCCACCGGGGCGACGACGAGTCCTATCGGGACGAGGCCCGATGGTCGGGTCGGTGGATGCGGGAGCGGTTCGACCCGGCGGCTTTCCAGTCACGCCGGGACGGGATCATCGCCCGGGGGTCGTCCCAGCAGTAGCGGGGCGAGTCCTATGCCGGGCCGAGGCCGGCGCCCTTCAGCATCCGGCGGAGGTCGACGACCTGCTGGGTGTCGACGTCGTGGCCCTTCGGGGCGTCGAACGTCTGGGTCTCGCCCCCGAGGGTCACCTTGTAGCGGCCGTCGTGGACCTCCTCGGCCTCACCCGCGGCCTTCAGCAGGGACAGCACGTCGTGCCACTGGATGTTGTGGCTGGTCGGGTGCGCGAAGATCCGCTCGACCGTCTTCCGGTGGTGCGAGTCCAGCTTGGGTCCGTCGGTCATCCCGTGCCTCCATGGTGTCGGGGGTTCCGCGCCATCGTAGGGGAGCCGGGGAGGTGGTCCGGAAGGGCCGATCGACCCTTCTCGGGATCGGCCGTCACTTCGATCGCCGGCGTGCCACGATGGGACATGTCCGATGCCGCCGCCAACAAGCAACGGGTTCAGCAGTTCTGGGCCGCGCTCTACGCCCGGGACTGGGACGCCATCGGCTCCTTCTTCGACGAGGACAGCGAGTACACCGATGTGCCGTCGCCCGCCGACGACATCGCCCGCGGCCCCACCCAGGTGGTGGCCCGCCTCCAGCTGGGCCTCGGCAGGATCTCGGGCTACGAGCACGACCTGCGGCTGCTGGTGGCCGAGGGCGACGCCGTGGTGACCGAGCACGCCGAGACCTGGCACTGGCACACCGGCGAGCAGGTCACCCTCCCGTTCGTGTCGGTCCAGCAGCTGCGCGACGGCCAGATCATCCGTTGGTGGGACTACTGGGACCTGTCGACGCTGATGAACGCCGCTCCGGACTGGTGGATCGAGGACATCGCCAAGGGCTACCTCTGACGTACCGCCGGTGCCGGTCCCGGCGTCTCAGTCCTCGGCCAGGATCCTGCGGCGCTGCGGGTCGTAGAGCGGGGGCCGACTGACGATGACCGGGTAGGTGCCCGCCGGTGTCCGCACCGCGAACCGGCCCGAGCCCAGCCACTCGGCGGTCACCCCGGCCGGGTGCTCGAGGAAGGCCAGGCCCACGGAGCCGCCCAGCGTGTGGCCGTAGGCGCCGGCGCGGACGTACCCCACGTAGTCGCCGTCGCAGAGGATCGCCTCGTTGCCGAACAACAGCACGTCGGGATCCTGCACCATCAGGCTCACCAGGAGGCCCGGGTGGGGCGCACGGTCTCGGAGCTCCACGAGCGCGTCGCGCCCGATGAAGCCACCCGGCTTGTCGAACGCCACGGCGAACCCCAGTCCGGCCTGGAGCGGGTTATCGGTGTTGTCGATGTCCACCCCGAGGTCCCGGTAGCCCTTCTCGAGCCGGAGCCCGGCCATGGCCGCCAGTCCGACGGGCCGGACCCCGAGGTCCGGGCCCGCCTCCATCAGCGAGTCGTAGGCCAGCAGGCCGTACTCGGTCGGGACGTGCAGCTCGTAGCCGAGCTCCCCGAGGTACGTGACGCGGAGGGCCAGCGCCGGGGCGAAGCCGACGTCGATCGGGCGTGCCGTCAGGTAGGGGAAGGCGTCGTTGGACAGGTCAGCCGATGTGAGCCGGCCGAGCAGCTGACGCGACCTCGGGCCCTGCACCGACAGCAGCGTGGTCCCCGACGTCACGTCGGTGACCGTCACATGCTCGCCCGCCCGGGTGGCCCGACGGACCATCGGCTCCACCCGCCGCTGCACGATGTCGGACGCCACCACGAGGAACCGCTCTTCGGCCAGGCGGGTCACGGTGAGGTCCGCGGCGATGCCGCCCTTCGGTGTGAGCCACTGCGTGTAGACCACCCGGCCCACCTCGCGGTCGATGTCGTTGGCCGACAGGCGGGACAGCACGGCCGCGGCGTCGGCGCCCTGGACCATGAACTTGGCCATCAGGGTCATGTCCATGATGCCGACGTCCTCGCGTACCGTGCGGTGCTCGGCGGCGACCTTCTCGAAGGCCTCGCCCCGGCCGAAGCCCTCGGCCGGGGCGAGGGGGAAGTCGTCGCCCTCGAACCACTCGACGAACTCCCAGCCCACCGAGGAGTTGAAGTTGGCGCCGAGCTCGACGAAGCGGTTGTGGAGTGGGGACCGGCGCATGTCGCGGGCGGTGCGGGGCCGCCACGAGGGGAAGGCCGCATCGCCGAACAGGACGCCCAGCTGCTCGGTGGTCCGCTCCCCGCGGAAGGCCCGGGTCGACTCGTGGGGGGAGATGCGGTCGATGGCGTAGCCCGTCACGTCGACCGGCGGCTCGCCGTCGACGATCCAGCTGGCGATGGTCGTGCCCACCCCGCCGCCCATCAGGATGCCGAGGGAGTTCAGGCCGGCAGCGATGAAGTAGTTGTCGAGCTCCGGCACCGGGCCGAGGAGGGGGTGGACGTCGGACGTGAACGACTCGGGTCCGCAGAAGAATTTGAGGATCCCGGTGTCGGCGAGCGCGGGCACCCGGGCCATGGCGAGGTCGACGAAGGGTGCCAGGCGGTCGTAGTCGGGAGGCAGCTCGAGGAAGGACGAGCCGTCGGGCACGCCGTCGAGCTCCCACGCCGCAGCCAGCGGCTCGAAGAGCCCGACCAGGAGTCCGTCGCCTTCCGGTCGGAAGTAGCCGTAGCAGTCGGGGTCCTCGACCACGGGCAGGTCGCGGTGCACGCCCTCCATCGGCTCGGTGATGAGGTAGTAGTGCTCGGCCGCCTGGTTCGACGCGTCGACGCCGGCGAGGGCGCCGAACTGGCGGGCCCACATGCCGGCCGCGTTGACCACGTACTCGCACTCGATGGTTCCCCGGTCGGTCACCACGCCCGTCACCCGGCCCCGTTCGACCGTCACCCCGGTCGCCGGGCACTCCTCGACGATGGTGGCACCGCCCGAGCGGGCCCCCTTGGCGAGGCTCATGGCCACGCCCACCGGGTCGGCCCGCCCCTCGTCGGCCACGTACAGGCCGCCGACGAGGTCGTCCGTCCGCAGCAGCGGCCAGAGGTCGGCGATCTCGGGCGGCGACAGTTCCTGGTCCTCGACGCCGAAGCCGTTGACGAACAGCGCCTCCCGCCGGAGTGCCTCCATGCGGTGCTCGTTGGTGGCGATCGAGATGTGCCCGACGGCACGGAAGCCGGTCGACAGGCCCGTCTCCTCCTCCAGGCGCTCGTACAGGTCGCGCGAGTAGCGCGCCATGAACAGCGCCGTCTCGTCGACCATGCCGGCCGAGGTGATGAGGCCGGCCGCGTGCCACGTGGTGCCGGACGTCAGGCGGTCCCGCTCCAGCAGGACGACGTCGCTCCAACCCAGCCGGGTGAGGTGGTAGGCGATCGAGGTCCCGATGACCCCGCCCCCGACGATGACCACTCGGGCCCGGGTGGGGAGGTCGGCGGTGGGACTCACCGGGCGGCTTCCCAGGCCGGCAGGCTCGGCGCCTCGGCGCCGACCGTCGTCTCGTCGCCGTGGCCGGTGAGCACCCGCGTGGTGGCCGGCAGCACCAGCAGGCGGTCGCGGATCGAATCCACGATCGTGGAGTAGTCGGAGAAGCTGCGGCCGGTGGCCCCCGGTCCACCGTTGAAGAGCGTGTCCCCCGAGAAGACGACGCCGTCGCGCTCGTCGTAGAGGCAGACACCTCCGGGCGAGTGGCCGGGCGTCGACAGCACCCGAAGGGTGGTGCCGCCCACGTCGACGATCTGGTCGTCGGCGAGCTCGCCGTCCGGCGCGCGGTCCGGGTGGACGACGTCCCACAGCATACGGTCGGCCGGATGGAGCCACACCGGTGCCCCCAGGGCGTCGGCCAGGTCGACGGCGGCGTTGATGTGGTCGTTGTGCCCGTGCGTGGCGATGATCGCCAGCGTCCGTCGTCCGCCGACGGCTGCCGCGATGGGGCGGTGGTCATGGGCCGCGTCGATGACGACCACCTCGGTGTCGTCCCCGACCACCCAGATGTTGTTGTCGACGGCGAAGTCGGCCCCGTCGAGGGAGAAGGTGCCGGAGGTGACGACCCGTTCGATCACCGGACCACCACTACGGAGCGCAGCACCTCGCCGCGCTCCATGCGGTGGAAGGCCTCCTCGACGTCGTCGAGGGTGATCGTCTCGGACACGAACCGGTCGAGGTCGAGCCGGCCCTGCAGGTAGAGGTCGATCAGCATCGGGAAGTCCCGGCTCGGCAGGCAGTCGCCGTACCAGGAGGGCTTGAGGCGTCCTCCGCGCCCGAAGAAGTCGATCATCGGCAGGTCGATGCGCATGTCCGGGGTGGGCACGCCGACCTGCACCACCGTGCCGGCCAGGTCCCGCGCGTAGAACGCCTGCTCGAGGACGGCCGGGTTGCCGACCGCCTCGATGCACACGTCGGCACCGTTGCCGTCGGTCAGGGCCTGGACGGCCTCGACGACGCCCCCCGCCGAGGCGTCGACCGTGTGGGTGGCGCCGAACTCCCGGGCCAGATCCAGCTTCCGGGCGTCGAGGTCGACGGCGATGATGGTGGAGGCCCCGGCCAGGGCGGCCCCGGCGATGGCGGCGCAACCCACACCGCCACAGCCGAAGACGGCGACCGAGTCGCCGGGGCCGACTTCGCCGGTCAGCATCGACGCGCCGATGCCGGCCATGACGCCGCAACCGAGCAGTCCGGCCGCCTCGGGCCGTGCCGCCGGGTCGACCTTGGTGCACTGGCCGGCGGCCACCAGCGTCTTCTCGGCGAAGGCACCGATGCCGAGGGCCGGGGACAGCGGCGTCCCGTCGGTCAGTGTCATCTTCTGGGTGGCGTTGTGGGTGGCGAAGCAGTACTGGGGCCGACCCCGCCGGCACGACCGGCACTCGCCGCACACGGCACGCCAGTTGAGGACCACGAAGTCACCCGGGGCCACCGAGGTGACGTCGGGCCCCACCGCCTCGACGATGCCGGCCGCCTCGTGGCCCAGCAGGAACGGGAACTCGTCGTTGATGCCACCCTCCCGGTAGTGGAGGTCGGTGTGGCAGACCCCGCAGGCCTGCACCGCCACGACGGCCTCGCCGGGGCCGGGGTCGGGGACCACGATGGCCACCACCTGTACCGGCTCGCCCTTGGCCATCGCCACCACTCCACGGACCTCTTCTGCCATCGTGCGCTCCTTGTCGGCTGCTGACTGCTGTCGGGCCCAGTGTGGCATGGCGTCGGCGCCCCGCTCCTGGTCGGGGGCACGACAGCCGGCGCTCTTGCCCGGGTCCCGACAGGATCATAGGATCGGTTGTATGGCTGTTCAATCAACGCGCGTTCCGGCCCCCCTCGACCCCCGCGAGCTGGAGGCGACGCTGCGACCCTTCGGCGAGAGCCGGATGCTGCCGCGGGCCGCGTACGTGGACGAGGCCGTCTTCGCGTGGGAGCAGGCGAACTTCTTCGAGGGGGGATGGCTCTGCGTCGGTCGGTCCGAGCAGGTGGCCGAGCCGGGCGACCAGCGGGCCGAGTCACTGGGCAAGGCCGGCGTCCTGTTGGTCCGCGGCCAGGACGGGGTCCTGCGGGCCTTTGCCAACGTGTGCAGCCACCGCGGCCACGAGCTGCTGCCGTGCGGCGAGTCGTCCCGTCACGGCCGCATCATCTGCCCGTACCACTCGTGGTCCTATGGGCTCGACGGGTCGGTGTGGACGGCCCCCGGCTTCAAGGAGCTGGCCAGCTGGGACCCGACCGAGCACGGCCTGGCCGAGCTGCCGTGCGAGGAGTGGCACGGCCTCGTCTTCGTCGACGGGTCCGGCGAGGCGCCCCCGCTGGCCGAGTCGCTCGCCGACCTCGAGCCGTTCGTCGCCCCCTACGAGCCGGAGCGCCTGCAGCTGGGCGGCATCCACGACTACGTGGTGGAGTCCAACTGGAAGATCCTGACCGAGAACTACCACGAGTGCTACCACTGCCCGATGATCCACCCGCAGCTGTGCCAGGTGAGCCCGCCGACGTCGGGCATCACCCGCGAGACCCACGGCGCCTGGGTCGGTGGCAACATGGACCTGGCCGACCACGCGGTCACCATGTCGCTCGACGGCTCGAGCAGTGCCGTCCCGCTGCGGGGCCTGTCGGGAGCGCAGCTGCGCACCGTCGAGTACTTCAACATCTTCCCGAACGTGCTCATCAGCCTGCACCCCGACTTCGTCATGGTGCACCGCCTGACCCCGCTGGCCGCAGGCTCCACCCGGATCGAGTGCACGTGGTGGTTCGCCCCGGAGTCGTTCGAGCAGCCGGACTTCGACCCGGGGTTCGCGGTCAACTTCTGGGACATCACCAACGAGCAGGACTGGACGGCCTGCGCCTCGGTGCAGCGGGGCCTGTCGTCGATCCACGCCCGGCCGGGCCCGCTGGCCGGGCAGGAGGACAACGTCTACATGTTCGTGAACATGGTGGCCCGGGGCTACCTCGGCGGGCCGGTCATCGCCGAGCCGGTGCCCGAGCCGACGACGACGAGCTGACCGGTCGCGGCCGGACCGGCCGTGGGCTCGCGGTGGGTCAGACGGGAACCTCGGAAATGCGGCGGGGTCTGCGAGCCCAGGCCACTGAGCGCTCGCAGTAGTTGCCCGCCACGCACATCGGGGCGTGCGGTGAAGTTGAACCCTGTCACCCGTGGCGACGGAGCCCGCACGAAATCGGGGGATAGGTTCGCCTGGATGTCATAGCAGGGAGGTCCCGCGTTGAAGAGCAACCGTTCGGTACCCAGCGCAACCGTGATTCCGGTACTGATTTACCCAGACGTTCGAGCGGCAGTGGCTTGGCTGGTCGACGCATTCGGGTTCGTCGAGCGGGTCC
>CAZULR010000073.1:0-9826 GCA_964621235.1 uncultured Acidimicrobiaceae bacterium | reverse complement strand
TCGGCACCGGGGCCCGGCGGGGTCTCGAAGGTGATGGTCTCGGTGAACTCGGCCCGGTCGTCGAGCGCGTACCGGAGGGTGATCGCCCGCGCTGACCGGTCGTAGGCACGTCCGACCACTCGGAAGGTGCCGTACGAGCCCGGTTCGAAGCGCAGCGGGTCGGTCATCGGGCGGTCAGCGTATCGGTCGACCGCCTGCAGACCGGTCGGTCACGGCCGATCGTGCCCGGCGGTCACCGGTGCGGCTCCATGGGTGGCGACCCACCGGGACCGGCTCACCGGCGCGGGACCTGGCGGAGGTGGTCGACGATCTCGAGATCCTCGCCGGCGGACCGCACGACCCACACCTCGCCCTTGAGGAGGCGCAGCTTGTAGCGCTCCTTGGCCGAGAGCTGGGGTGCCAGCTCGTCGAGCAGCTCGGCGGCGATGTCGCCGTGCGTGCACAGGACGGCCGTCTCGCCCGCCATCCGGTGGAGCAGTCGGAGCGCGTCGGGCCCGTGCCCCTCGGCAAGCTCGCCCACCGACTCGATGGACAGGCCGAGGATCTCGGCGACCGGGCGGACCGTCTCGAAGCAGCGCACCGCCGGGCTCGACAGGATCCGGCGGGGCCGGTAGCCGGCGAGCAGCGGGACCAGGCCCTCGGCCTGGGCCCGGCCCCGTGGGGAGAGCGGGCGGTCGAGGTCGTCCCCGTCGTAGGCGCTGCGCCGGCCGGCGCGTGCGTGTCGGACCACGAGGAGCGGCATGCCCCGATGCTCCCACGTGCCGCGGCGCCGGTGGCTGATGCGTCGGGCGCCCGAGTCAGACCCCGGGGACCTCGATCCCGGGGTCCCCGGGCAGTCCGAAGACGTCGAGCACCCCACCGTGACGGGCCAGCGAGTGGTACCGGCGCTGGGCGAACCACCACCGTCCCCCGTCCAGGACATAGCGGTCGTGGTAGAGGCCGAAGGCGGTGGTGAACCGCTGCGTGGCCTCGTCCTGGCGCAGCTCGCACATGAACAGCCGGCACACCGCCGTCCCGGCGTCGACGCCGTCGGGGAAGGCGATGTGGGCGTTCAGGATGACGAACTCGAAGAACGAGAAGCGGGCGATCGCCGATCCGATGAACTCGCCCACCTCCGCCCCGCCCACCAGCCGGAGGGGCTCACCGGCGCGGGTGTCGATCACGACCTCGGCGTCCGGACGGAACAGTGACCCGAGCTCTGGCCACGCCCGTCGGTTGACGACGTCGGCGTAGGCGTGCTGGAGCCGTCGCACCCCGGTGTCGTGTAGGGCTTCGGTGACCAGGTGGTCGTCGCTCATCCCGGCGACGCTACCCCCGCCCGACCGCTACGCAGGCGGGACGACGTGCGGCCCCCGGCGGGGGCGCGGGGAGCTAGCCCCCCGCCCGTGCGACTCCGCCGAAGCCACCGGCACCGCCGAAGCCACCGGCACCGCCGAACCCGCCGGCACCGCTGAACCCACCGGCACCGGTGAAGCCACCGGACCCCGAGAGGCCGGCGAGCCCGGAACGCGTGGTCGTCGAGGAGGACGGGACGGGCGCCGCCATCTCCGCGAGCGAGACGACCTGGCCGACGTGGACACCGGACAGGATCTGGGTCCTCAGCGTCCCGGACGTGCCCACGGTGACCCGGACCACCTTCGGCGTGGTGCCGTCCACCACGGTCACGGTGCGGAGGGTGCCGACCGTCCTGACGGCCGACGTCGGAACCGTGGTCACCCCGGTCGCCCGGGCGAGCACGATCTGCACGGTGGCGTCAGCCCCCGAGAACGGGCCGAGCCCGGCCGACTGGATGCCGATGGTGACCGGATACGTGGTCGTGGACGTCGTGGTGGTGCCGAGGACGCCGATACCGGTCACCGTCCCCACGACGGTCGTGGCGCTGGAGTCAGGGGTCACGAGTGCCTGCTGGCCCACCTTCACCTTCGCCACCTCGGTGACCGGGACGGTGGTCGCCACCTGGTAGTCGTCACCCGGGCCGACCACCACGACCTGCGGGGTGGCCGAGGGTGACCCCGCGGCGACCGACTGCCCCACCGTCAACGCGACGGCGCCGACGGTTCCCGAGATATCACTGACCAGGTTGACGTCGGCGATGTCCTGCTGGGCCGAGTCGAGCGCGGCCTGGGCGGCGTCGACGTCGGTCTCGTCGAGGGCGATCACCTGGGCGGTGACCGTCCGTGAATGGCCGCCGGTGGCTGAGGACGTCGCTGACGATCCTCCGGCACCGGACGTACCCGATCCCCCCGATCCGGACGTCGAGGAGGTGGCCGCAGTCGTGGTCACACCGACAGGCGTGACGAGCGCGGTCTCGGTGGCGGCCGCTGCGCCGGTTCCGCCCTGGCCGGGCGCGCCAGTCGCGCTCTGGCCCCCCGGGGCACCCGAGCCGCCGGTCGGCGCGAGTCCGAGGGCGGCCGACAGTGCGGCCTCGTCCTTGGTCACCTGGGCGATGGCGGCCACGAGTGCCTGGTGCGCCGACGTGGCCGCAGCGAGGGCCTGGGTACAGGTCTCGCCACCGCCCTCAGGTGGCGTGCCCCCGGTCGGCGCGTCGGACGTCGCACCGCCGCTCCCGGCCGCGGTGGTCGGAGTGGCCGAGGTGGTCGAGGTTGTCGAGGCGGCGGGCGTGGTGGAGGCGCACGCCGTAGTGGCGGTGGCGAGCGCGGTCCCGGCGGCGGCCGCAGCCGCGTCCTGCTTGTGCTGGTCGGCCACCAGCGTCGCCTGGAGCTTCGCCACCTCCGCGCTCGATGCCGTCGACCCGGTGCCCGCGGATCCGGATGTCCCCGTGCCACCGCCGGTGTGGCCACCGGCGGTGCCGGTCGAGGCACCGGACGTACCGCTCGACGTCGAGGTGGACGCGTCGGTCTGGGCGGTCTCGTCCGATGCCAACGTGGCCTGAGCGGTGGCCAGTGCCACCTGGGCGTTGATGACCGCGGTCTGGAGCGACGCGGGGTCGAGCGATGCGACCAGCTGTCCGGCGGACACCTGCTGGCCCACCTTCACGTCGACGGTGCCCACGGTCCCGGCCGTGGCGAACGTCAGATCGGCCTGCTGGACGGGCGTGACGGTGCCGACGCTCGAGATGGTGGCGACCGCCGAGCCGATCGCCACCGGCGCGGTCCGGTACGCGGGTCCCGACGAGCGGGTCACCGCCCACGCCACGACCACGGCCGCCACCACGACCAGGACGACGAGCGACCGCCACGGCAGGTGCCGGGCCGTCCGCCGCGCCGCCGGTCGTGGTTCCGGGGACGCGCCGGGACCGGCGGGCTCCGAGTCGACCAGGGCGGGCGTGGAGACCACGCCCGACGGATCAGGCACCCGGTGCCGAGCCGGGGCCGGCGGCGCCCCCGCCGAAGCCGCCACGGAAGCCGAAGCCCGTGGTGCAGGATCCGTTGGTGGGGGCCGAGATCGTCAGCTCCTGGGCGGTGATCGCCCCGGTGCTGTCCGCCGCCCCGGTCGCCCGGGCACACTGTCCGACGACGATGGCGGCAGCGGTGCCGGTCTGGGTGGTGGTGAACGTCGTCGAGGAGGTCAGAGTGACCGTCACGGACGAGGACGTCTTCGTCTGGGGGTTGGTCTCGTCCACCGTCACCTGCGAGCCGGACACCGCGGTCACCTGGCCGGACGCGGCGCCGAAGCTGCCGTTGCCGAACGTGCGGCCGGACGGTGGCCGGAAGCTCCCGCCCGAGGGCCTGGTGCCACCCGGGGCCGTCCCGCCCGAGGCGCCGCCGAACCCACCGGGACGACCCCCGAACCCGCCACGCTCGCAGGCGCCCGACACCGGCTGGGAGATCGACACGGTGGTCGCGGTGATCGGCTCACCGAAGGGCGACGACGTCTTCGCGGACGAGGTCGGCTTGCCGAAGGCGGAGACGCACGATCCGACGGTGACGGCCGACGCGCTCGTCGAGCTGATCTGCCGGATCGTCGTGGTCGACGTGTAGTTCACCGTCGTCTGCCCCGACTGCGCGTTCTGGACCTCCAGCGAGCTGCCGTTGACCGCGGCGATCGTCCCGGACGCACCGGGGAGGGTGCTGGGCGTCGTCGACGAGCCCGAGTCCGACGGCGATGCGGGCGCCGACGTGGCGGTCGACGCACCGGAGGAGCCTCCACAGGCGGCGAACGCCAGTCCGGCCGTAGCGACGACGCCCAGTGTCGCCAGCCGGCGGCCCGCAAGGCTCGGCCGACGCCGCGGCGCCGGGGATGTTCCGTTGGGAGTGGTGGTGGGGAGGTGCATGGCTGCTTCCTTCGTTGTCTGCGGCTCGGGCCGGCTCGGGTTCTGGGTGGTCGGACTCGTGGCTGTCATGCGGGACCGCCTCACTCGCTGCGGAGCGCGTCGATGGGCGGGAGCTTGGCGGCCCGGCTGGCGGGGTAGACACCGAACACGATGCCGATGACGATGGCCACCACGATGGCGCCGGCCGCCGCCACCGGCGACACGGTGATCGGGTCGGAGATGAAGTGCGGCAGCACCTCGGCGCCGATCACCCCGAGTGCCGCCCCGAGGAGCCCGCCGACGGTGCCGAGGACCGAGGCTTCCACCAGGAACTGGCGCCGGATGACGCGGGGGGTAGCGCCGAGCGCCTTGCGGAGGCCGATCTCCCGGATCCGCTCCGTCACCGAGACCAGCATGATGTTCATCACCCCGATGCCTCCGACGAGCAGCGAGATGCCGGCGATGCCGCCCAGCAGCACCGTGAGGGTCCGGTCGACCGAGGTGGCCGTCGAGAGCACCTCCTGCTCGCTGGTGATGGTGAAGTCGGCCGCGGTCGACGTGGTGATGCCGTGGAGGTTGAGGAGCTCCGCGTCGGCCTCCTGGTACGCGGCCGACAGGGCGGCCGACGACGTGGCCTGGATCAGGATCTGGCTGACGGTGTTCCGGGTCGTGCCGCCGAACAGCAGGGCGGCCGCCGTGGTGAGCGGCACCACCGCCTGATCGTCGGGGTCGGCCACCGTCGACGAGCTGGACGACGACCCGACGCTGTTGAGGACACCGATCACGGACATGGGTACGCCGGCAACGTCGACCGACTGGCCCACGGGGTCGCGGAAGCCGAAGAGCTCCTGGGCGGTGGTCGCGCCCAGGACGACGACGGGTGCCCGCGTGGACAGGTCATGGGCCACGATGAACCTGCCCTCGGTCATCGATCGGCCGCGCACCGTCAGCCAGGACGGATCGGTTCCGACCACGGTCGTCGTCCAGTTCGTCGTGCCGGCCACCAGGCTCTCGCTCTCGGAGTCGGCCGGGGCCACCGAGCTGATGTCCGGTGCGACCACCTTGGAGGTGAGGGCGGCCGCGTCGCCGACCGTCAGCGTCGAGGCCGAACCGAAGCCACCACGGATGCCGGAGGACGACGTCGTGCTGCCCGGCGTCACCGTGAGGAGGTTGGACCCCAGTGCGGTGATCTCGGAGCCGACCTGCTGCTGGGCGCCCTCGCCCAGACCCACCGTGAGGATGACCGCGGTGATGCCGATCATGATGCCGATGACGGTGAGCGTCGACCGGAGGCGGTGGGACTGCACGGCATCCAGGCCGGTCCGGAACGTCTCGAGGAGGTTCATCCGGCGGGCCCTCCGGTGAGCACCGGGTCCACCAGCTGGCCGTCGAGGATCCGGACGGAGCGACCGGCGGCGTCGGCCACCTCCCCGTCGTGGGTGATGAGGACGATCGTCCGTCCACTGGCATGGAGCTCGTCGATCAGGGACATGACGTCGCGGGCCGACACCGAGTCGAGGTTGCCCGTCGGCTCGTCGGCCAGGATCAGGTCGGGATCGGTCACGAGTGCCCGGGCCACAGCCACCCGCTGCTGCTGTCCGCCCGAGAGCTCGCCGGGACGATGGTCGACGCGGTCGCCCAGTCCGACCCGGTCCAGGGCTCCTAGCGCGCGGCGGCGGCGCTCGGCCCGCTCGACCCCCGCGTACAGGAGCGGGAGTTCCACGTTCCTCCACGCCGACAGGGACGCCAGCAGGTTGAACTGCTGGAACACGAAGCCGATCCGCTTGTTCCGCACGTGGGCCAGCTCCTCCTCGGTCATGGCGCTGACGTCGTCGCCGGCCAGGCGGTACGAGCCCGAGGTGGGGACGTCCAGGCATCCCAGGATGTGCATGAGGGTCGACTTGCCCGAGCCCGACGGGCCCATGACGGCCACGTACTCGCCGGCGCCGATCGTGAAGGTGACGCCCCGCAGCGCATCCACCCGGAGGGTGCCGGAGCGGTACGACTTCCACACGTCCACCACGTCGATGACCGGTGGGCGGACCGCAGGGTGCACGGCCGTCGGCTCGACCGGGACCTGCCCGGTGTCCTCCATGCGCCACACTCCGGGATCCGGGGTGACCTGTCCGTCGGACATGGGTGTCATCCGCCGAAGCCGCCGGTGCCGCCGCCGCCGAATCCTCCGGTGCCGCCGCCGAAGCCTCCGGTGCCGCCGCCGAAGCCGCCGGTGCCGCCGCTGAAGCCGCCGAAACCGCCGGTGCGGCCACCGGTCCGTGCGGTCCCGAGCGGACCCCGGAACGACACGCTGGTCACGTAGATCTTCTGGCCGGCGCCCACGCCACTCACGATCTGCGTGTCGGTACCCGAGGCGATGCCGATGGTGACCGGTTGGGTGACCTTCTTGCCGGCGTCGTCGAGCGTGACCGCGGTGGTCCCCGCCGTGTAGGTGATCGCCCCTGACGGCACCACGACGACGTTCTGCAGCTCTTTGACGATGATCGACACGTTGGCACTCGTCCCGCCGAAGAGGCCGGTCGGGCTGCCGGTGACGTTGACGACCACCGGGAACGACGACACGCCGGACGTCGTCGTCGCCACGACGCCGATGGAGCCGACGGTCCCGTAGACGGGCGTCGTCGCCCCGGACGGGGTGATCGTGGCCTGGTCGCCGACCTGGATCTGCGACACGCTGCTGCTCGACACCGTGGAGTTCACGACGTAGGAGCCTGTCGAGACCACGACCACCTGGCCGGTCGACGCCGAGCTGGCCGCGGACGAAGCCGAGGACGCGGACGAGCCGGTCCCGGAGGTTCCCGCGAACCCGGACCCGGAGGACCCGGTGGACGAGGTCCCGGTGCTCGAGGAGGCACCGGAGCTCGAGGCCGACGACGAAGCCGACACCTGCTGGCCGACCGTCAGGTCCACCGAGGCGACCGTTCCGGCGGTCGTCGAGACGAGCGTGGCGTCGGACACCGCCGTCTGCGCCGCGGTCACCTGGTTCTGTGCCGCGGCGATGTTGGCGTTGTCCAGGGCGATCTGGGTCGTCGAGGCGCTGTCGGCCACGTCGGTCGCCAGCTGCGCCTGGTCGTTGGCCAGGGTGGCCTGCGCCTGGGCCAGCGTAGCGTTGAGGGTCGTCGGGTCCACGGTGGCCAGGACCTGGCCGACGCCCACGACCTGGTTGGGCGCGACGTCGACGGCGGTCACCTTGCCGGACACGGCGAAGTTCAGGTCGGCCGTCGTCGTCGGCTCGATGGTGCCGGTGGCCGCGACCGTCTGCTGGATGGTCCCCGTCGCGACCGTCTGGATGCTGGTGGTGGTGACGATGCCGGCGGCCGCGCTCGAGGTGCCCCGGGTGGCCAGCCAGGTGCCGACGCCTGCCCCCGCCAGCACCAGGACGACGGCGCCGACGATCCACCACCTGTGGCGACGCCCGCCGCTCCGTCCACTTGTGGCCACTGGCACCTCGTTCACGTTCAGGTGGCCTGCGCCACGCCGCCCCGGCCGGCATGTAGCCGGTCACCAGGGAGTTTCCCTCCTAGAGACCACCACGCGGACATAAGATTTCGGTAAATCCACCCTGGGGAACCCGTAAGAATGCGCGTTCGCGGACCTCAGTCGACGGGATCGCCGCGTGCGCTCCGCTGCGGCCAGTGTGGCCCCGGTCTGCCTAGGGTGGGGACGAGCCCACCCCTCGACCCACGGAGTTCGCCATGGAGTACGTCAACCTCGGTCGCACCGGCCTGCGCGTCTCGCGTGTCTGCCTCGGCATGATGAGCTTCGGCAACGACTCGGACCGGCCCTGGGTGCTCGACGAGGACGCCGCCGAGCCGATCGTGCGGGCCGCGGTCGACGGCGGCGTCACCTTCTTCGACACCGCCGACGTCTACTCGGGAGGTGCGTCCGAGGTGGCGACCGGTCGCCTGCTCCCCAGATTCCTCACCCGGGACGAGCTCGTGGTGGCTACGAAGGTCCGGATGCCGGTGTCCCCGGGCGAGAACGGCGGCGGGCTATCCCGCAAGCACATCCTGTCCGGCATCGACGCCTCACTCACCCGGCTCGGCATGGACTACGTCGACCTCTACCAGATCCACCGCTGGGACGACCGCACGCCCATCGAAGAGACCATGGAGGCGCTGCACGACGTCGTCCGGGCGGGCAAGGCCCGCTACATCGGCGCGTCGAGCATGCACGCCTGGCAGTTCGCCAAGGCCCAGCACGTGGCCGACAGCCACGGGTGGACCCGGTTCGTGTCGATGCAGAACCACTACAACCTGATCTACCGCGAGGAGGAACGGGAGATGATCCCCCAGTGCGTCGACCAGGGCGTCGGCGTCATCCCCTGGAGCCCACTGGCCCGCGGCGTGCTGGCCGGCAACCGGACCCGCGGCGGCGACAGGCTCACCACCCGTTCCACCAGCGACGACTTCACCAACTACCTCTACGACCAGCCCACCGACTTCGACGTCGTGGAGCGGGTGGCCGAGGTGGCGGCGGCCCGGGGCGTGCCGCCGGCTCAGGTGGCGTTGGCGTGGCTGCTCCACAAGCCGGGGGTGACGGCACCGATCGTGGGTGCCACCAAGCTCGGCCACCTCGAGGACGCGCTCGCCGCGGAGTCGCTGACCCTCTCGGCGGACGAGATCGCCCGGCTCGAGGAGCCCTACGTGCCCCACCCGGTCCTCGGTCACTTCTAGACGTCCGCCGTCACGTCCCGGACACCCGGCCCCGGGCGGCACGTCAGATCCCGGGCTCGTCCCCCGGTGCGGCCGGTGTCCGCTGGAACACGTAGTAGCCGGCCAGCACCGCCGCCGACACCAACGTGGCCACCGGGCTGATCAGCGACAGCAGCAGCACGACCACGTACGCCACCGATCCCAGTCCGAACCGGAGAACGGCGGCGCGGCGCTCCTGCGGCGGCGGGGCGACCGACAGGAGGTCCGACCGGAGGGCGTGGAGGAAGATCACCGTGAACGAGAGCGACATCCCCTCCATCACCCCGGCGTAGAGGACGCCGGCGGTCGTGCCGGACGCTCCCGTGTCCCGCAGGTACTCAGCCAGGGTGGAGGTTGCGAAGGGGATGGCGACGACGAAGGACAGCAGGAGCAGATTGAGGAAGAGCAGCGGTCGGTCGACGCGGCGCATCAGATCGAAGAGTGCATGGTGGTTCACCCAGATGATCCCGATGGTGAAGAAACTGACGCCGTAGGCGGCGAACACCGGCCAACGGTCGACGAGCTGGTGCAGCAGCGGGCCGTGTCCGGGTCCGCCCACGGCCAGGTCGAGGGCGAGCAAGGTGATCGCCACGGCGAACACCCCGTCGCTGAAGGCCTCCATCCGCCCGCGCTCCATCATGCGGCGAGTGTACGGTTCGAAGGAGCGCCCGGCTCCGGTGTCGGGCCACGCCCTCGGAGGACGCCATGAGCGCCGACAGTACGGTCCGACCCACCGGTGTCGACTTCCACTTCGACATCATGTGCCCCTGGGCCTACCAGACGTCACTCTGGATCCGGAACGTCCGCGAGGAGATCGGCCTCGACATCCGCTGGAGGTTCTTCAGTCTCGAGGAGATCAACCGCCAGGAGGGCAAGAAGCACCCCTGGGAGCGGGAGTGGTCCT
>CAZULR010000072.1:0-9834 GCA_964621235.1 uncultured Acidimicrobiaceae bacterium | reverse complement strand
CGGCCTGCAGGGTCGGGACCACGTGGAAGACGGTGAGGCCGGCATCCTCGGGCTGTGAGGGTGTACCTAAGTGAGCTTCAGAATCGAAGCTGCCTGCCTGCCCCACATCGACACTTCTGCCATCCCCTGAGCGACGCGTGCCGCCTCCGCTAGGTTGACGACGTGCCTGGCGAGCAGCTCGGGATTCCCTCGGGAACCGTCACCTTCCTCTTCTCCGACGTGGTTGGATCCACCCGTCAGTGGGCAGCCGACCCTGAAGCGATGTCAGGGTCGTTGCGGATTCACGACCAGATCTTCAACGACACCATCGCCAGGTACTACGGACATGTCTTCTCCACCGCGGGGGACTCGTTCGCCGTCGCTTTCGGGCGGGCAAGCGAGGCGGTCGAATGCGCCGAGGCCATCCAGGCCACACTCGCCCACGTCGACTGGGGTACGTGGCCAGCGCTCTCGGTGCGGATCGGCCTGCACCAGGGTGAGGCCGAGGAGCGGGACGCCAACTACTTCGGCCCGGCGGTCAACCAGGCGGCACGGGTGATGGCCGTGGCCCATGGTGGCCAGACCCTCCTGACCGACGGTGTGCGCGATGCTGCCGGGGTCGTCGTCACCGACCTCGGGACCCACCTGCTTCGGGACATCGAGGCACCCGTCCACCTGAGCCAGCTCGGCGACCACGGTTTCCCACCGCTGCGGAGCGCCGGGACCGGCATCGTCTCGCTCCCGTCGCCCCGCACCTCCCTGATCGGCCGCGATGAGTCGGTGGAGCACATCCGCAAGCTCGTCGGGGCCCACCGGCTGGTCACCCTCACCGGAGTGGGTGGCTGCGGCAAGACCCGCTTGGCCATCGAGACGGCCTACCGGGAGATCCCGTCACATCCCCAGGGCGTCTGGTTCGTCGACCTGTCAACCATCGCTGACGCAGCGGCGCTGCCGGGTGCGGTCGCGTCCGCGCTACGCCTGTCCGTGGATGCCGGCACGGACCCGATCGACCAGCTCGTCACCTATCTGTCTCCCCGGGTCGCCCTGCTCGTGGTCGACAACTGCGAGCACGTGATCGATGACGTGGCCGACGTGATCGACCGGCTGCTCGAGGAGTGCCCGGACCTGCGGATCGTGACCACCAGCCGCGAGGCCCTCGAGGTGGACGGGGAGTTCACCTGGAAGGTCCCGTCGCTGGCGATGGGACGGGACGGGGCGGCGGTCCGGCTCTTCGTCGATCGGGCCGAGGCCGCGGGGGCACAGCTTCCCAGCGACGCCCGGACCACAGAGGCCGTACGCGACATCGTGGAGCGCCTCGACGGGATCCCGCTGGCCATCGAGTTGGCCGCAGCCCGCACACGCAGCATGTCGGTCACCGAGGTCCTCCACCTGCTCGACGACCGCTTCAGCCTCCTGTCCGGGGGTTCGCGCCGGTCCCGGCAGCGCCAGGCCACACTCGAAGGGGCCGTGCAGTGGTCCTATGACCTGCTGTCCGAGGAGGAGCAGGACCTGCTCATGACGCTGTCCGTCTTCCAGGGCGGGTTCGCGGCTCCCGACGTCGCGGTCGTGGCCCAGTTGTCCGAGCTCAACTCCCGCACGCTCATCGACGCCCTGACGGCGAAGTCGCTCGTCGATGTGACCCGCGACGCCTCCGGCGAGGTCCGCCACCGCCTGCTCGAGACCATCCGTCTGTTCGCCCTCGCCCGCCTCGTCGACTCCGGTGGCGCGGTGGAGATGAGGGACCGGCACCTCGCGCATTTCGCCACCGATGCCCTCGACAAGCGGACCGATCCGGTACTGCGCTGGAACACGCTGGATCACGTGAATCGTTCGGGCCGGGAGTACGAGAATTTCCGCTCGGCTATTACCTGGGCTCTCGAGCGCGAACAGGTCGCCATCGCCGTGCAGATGGCCGCCATGGGACTGGAAGCAGCTGCGGCCCGGGGCGAGATCCACCTTGCCATCGACGTCCTCCGTCGGGACGTCGACCTGACCCCGGAAGCGGAAGGCTTCGTCCAGACAATCCTCGGGTGGGCGCTTGCGACCCAGGGAGACCCGTACGGTGCCCTGGCCTGCACGGAGCGGGCGCTGGCGATCGCCCGGGACCACGGTGGGGCATTCGACGTGTTCGCACTCCAGACCCAGGGCACTGTCGCCTACGTCAGTGGTGCGATCGCCGAGAACTGTGCGCTCTACGGCGAGGCTCGGACCCGAACTCTCGCCCGATTCCCTTCGAAGATCGCCATGACGCAGGCGTTCTCGATCATCGCGCACTGCTCGCTGCTCCAGTTCGACGAGGCCGTGGCGCTCGGTGACGAGGTATTGGCGACGGATTCGGACTATGGGTACTTCCACGTGATCGAGGCAGACCGGGCATGGGCACTGCTCGCGTCGGGTCAGGTCGACCGGGCCGCACGGGCGGTGGATCTGTTCAGAGATGTTCCGGCGGGATCGCAGTGGGGGCACGTGAACATCGTCACCGCGCATTCGGTGATGGGGCACACCGATTCTCCGCAGGCGGCAGCACGCTCGCTGGCCGCGTCCATCGCCGAGATGGTGGCCCGAAGGCCGTCCATCTGCTCGGATGTGCTCCAGGGATTCGCCTATCTGGCCCACTTGGACGGTGACCTCGACCGGTCGCAGGAAATCGTCGCCAACACCCAGGCGTTCGGAACGGCACCCATCTTCGATTGGCTGCGGCTGGTCCCCAACGGTGCGACGGCTGCCGACGCCCTGACCCACTGGGAGCGGTTGTACGCCGCAGATCCGGCCACCGACCGACTGGCCAGGGTGGCCCTTCACAGCCAGCGTCTGCTCGAGGAGGAGTTGGAGCGGTGGACGTAGTTCCTGGCGGTGGCGTTTGCGCACTCCGTGATAGCCGTGATCTCGATCACTTCAGCCTGACTGGCCTGCCCCACAACAATGACACTGGTCGCCAGGGGCCACCGCTTCGCAGCTGGTCCTCAATAGCTTCGGGAGCACTGGGAGATTCGGCCTGACTCGGAGTCATGAGGCGCCCTCGGGTGTCGTCGGCTGAATCCCCGAGACGCGGGTCTGGCTCACCCCATAACTGTCGTCCCTCGGGACTGACTTTCCAGCGAACCGCCGACCCCCGTCTCGGGCCCACGATTTCCAAGACGCGTGACTTCGTAAGAGCATGCCCTCGTCGTTCGAGTGGCTCGTCATTGTTCCGTCCGCTGTCTTGACTCCGAAGCCCCGGGAAGGGCCTTGACATTGGTGGGAGATTCGCTGCCGGTTATGGGAGCAGGTACCCACGCCGGAGTAGTTACCTGTGTGTCAGCTTGCGTCCGTCAGCTGGGCGGTGTACCTGGTCGGGCTACCGGCCGACGTGGTGACGAAGCGCACCCCCTGACGGACGACGAAGTCGACGATGACGGTCGGGTCGGACACGAACGCCTGGACGATGTTGACGCCGAAGGGTCGGTCGGTGAGGTCCTTCATCTTGGCGATCTCGTCGCGGATGGTGTCGAGCTCGCCCGAGGACGTCTCGATGATGCCCATGGCGCCGGCGTTGGACACGGCCGCCGCCAACCGGGAGCGTGCGATCCAGCCCATGGGGGCCTGGACGATCGGGATCTCGACGCCCAGGAGCTCGGTGACACGGTTGGTGAGCATGCGGGCATCTTGGCACGCGCACCCTCGCCGTCATCCCCCGGGTCCCGGCCGGGAGCGGTCCGGCGCCGGGTGGTGTGGGGTGGTGCGGGTGGTCAGGACTCCGGGTCGACCTCGGCCCCGTCCTCGGCGGCGGCGATGCTCCGTTGCTCGACGCTTCGACTGGCGACACCGAAGATGAGGCGCACGACGACGGCGATCACCGCGAGGTCGGCCAGCATCTGCACCGTCGTCACCAGCCGGGCCAGGTCGGTGTGGGGCGTGATGTCCCCGAATCCCACGGTGGAGAACACGGTGACGGTGAAGTAGAGCGCCGTCATGTGGCTCATGGCCCCCCCGGCGAAGGTGTGCGAGTCCGAGTTGGACATGTTCAGGTAGATCCAGGCGAAGAAGATGAGGAAGAGGGGGATGACGATCGCCATCGCCACGCCGGCCCGGAGCATGGGGTGCCTGGCCTGGGCGATCCCACGGATCTCGAACAAGAGGACGGCGATGAAGACGGCGGTCGCCACGCCGAGCCGCGCCATGACGCCGACGTCGCGGACGAGGCTGTTGGAATGCCGATGTCCCACGGGGACCACGAAGTAGACGGCGAGGAGCACACCCGTGCTCAACAGGGCACGCAGGACGGTCGCCAGGAGTTCCCGGTGCTCGACGTCGCCGATGCCGACGATGGAGGTGGTGGCCACGGGTCAAGCCTGTCAGGCCGGGGATCGGTGGGGACGGACCCAAGGGACCGCTCCGTTCGTCCGGTCCGTGGTCAGCCCCGCGTCGGGTCGGAGAGGTAGGCCACCAGGCGGTCGCGACGGCGCGCCACGAGCCGGAGTGAGATCCGCTGGCCGAGGTAGGCGGCGCCGAGGGCGATCAGGCAGGCCAGTGCGATGCCGAGCCCGAGGTCGTTGTCGGGCAGCTTCGTGGTCAGGCCTTTGGGCGAGGTGAGGCCCCAGATCAGCAGGGTCGGGGCCAGGAACACGATGGTCAGTGCCGGTACGACGGCATAGGGGAGGAGGACCAGGGTGCCCCACCGACCGAGCATCGGCCACCACCGGCGACGGTGCTCCCATCGGTAGCGGACCGGGATGGGATGGTAGGGGAAGAGGACGCCCAGCCATGCGGACACCCCGAGCACGCCGAAGGGGATGATGCCGATGGCGACGGCCGAGTACACGACCACGACGCGATCAGGTGCCCCGATCCCGTCGATGAAGGCGATGAGCAGGCACACGGGCGCCACGATCAGCCAGAGCAGCAGGCGCCGGGCCCGGAGGATGCGGTGGAGCACCCGGGGTTCGTCGATGGCGGCCAGCGTCCGCACCGTGTCGCAGGCGAGCACGTTGGTGGCGGGGACGTCCGAGTACATCCAGCTGGACAGGACGAACGCGAAGGCCAGGCTGCCGTGGAGCTCGAACAGCTGGTCCCGGAGCGACGTGGGCAGGAAGAACCACGCCGAGCTCATCAACGCGGCGTTCACGGCCACCGTGAGCAGGGTCTCGAACGGGGGGCGGGTGATCCTGTGGAACTCCGACCTCATGGCCTCGGCCATGGTGGCCGGGAGCCGGGTCTCCGTCTCCGGACCGTCGACCGACGGAGGATCAGTGGGGGCGGGCGACATCGGCACGAGGCTACACACCGCCGGGTCCGGGACGGGGTGGCCGTCGGTGGCGCCGGAGATGGGCCGACGCGAAGATGCGGTCATGGTGAGCCGTGAGGTGGGGAGGGGTCCGGCATGACCGACGGGCTGGAATTCTTCGAGGGCGTGGGCCGCATCGCCTTCGCCGGTCCGGACTCCGACGACCCGTTCGCCTTCCGGTGGTACGACGCCGACCGGGTGGTGGCCGGGCGACGGATGGAGGACCACCTGCGACTGGCCGTCTGCTACTGGCACAGCTTCGTGTGGCCGGGCTCGGACGTCTTCGGTGACGCCACCTTCGATCGGCCGTGGGTGTCCCCCGGGGCGGATCCGATGGTCGGCGCCCGAACCAAGATGGCCGCCGCCTTCGAGTTCATGACCAAACTCGGGCTGCCGTACTTCTGCTTCCACGACCGGGACATCGCTCCGGAAGGGGCGACCCCGGCCGAGACGGCGGGCCGCCTCGACGCCATGGTGGACGAAGCGGCCGGGCACATGGAACGCACCGGCGTCCGCCTCCTGTGGGGGACCGCCAACCTGTTCTCCCATCCCCGGTACGCCGCCGGCGCGGCCACCAACCCCGATCCGGAGGTGTTCGCCGTGGCCGCCGCCCAGGTGTGTCACGCCCTGGAGGCCACCCAGGCGCTCGGCGGGGCCAACTACGTGCTCTGGGGAGGACGGGAGGGCTATGAGACGCTGCTCAACACGGACCTGGCCCGTGAGGAGGCGCAGCTGGCCCGGTTCCTCCACCTGGTGGTCGAGCACAAGCACCACATCGGCTTCGAGGGGACGATCCTGTTGGAGCCGAAGCCGTCCGAGCCCACCAAGCACCAGTACGACCACGACGCCGCCACTGTTGCCGGATTCTTGGCCCGGCACGGCCTGCTGGACGAGGTGAGGCTGAACCTGGAGGCCAACCACGCCACGCTGGCCGGGCACAGCTTCCACCACGAGGTGGCCACGGCCGCCGCTCTCGGCCTGCTGGGCTCCGTGGACGCCAACCGCGGTGATCCCCAGAACGGCTGGGACACCGACCAGTTCCCCAACTCGGTAGAGGAGGGCACGCTCGCCCTCTACGAGATCCTGGCGGCCGGCGGGCTCACCACCGGTGGGATCAATTTCGACACCAAGCTCCGTCGCCAGTCCGTGGCGAGGGACGATCTGTTCCTCGGCCACATCGGTGCGGCCGACACCATGGCCCGGTCGCTGCTGGCCGCCGTGTCGCTCCTCGAGTCCGGGGACCTCGCCCGCTTCCGGTCGGAGCGTTACGCCGGGTGGGACGGCCCCCTCGGTGCCGCCGTGCTGGGAGGGGAGTCCACCCTGGACTCGTTGCGCGGGACGGTCCTGGCCGGAGGAGTCGACCCCGCACCACGGTCGGGACGTCAGGAGCTCCTCGAGCACGTCGTCAACCGTCACGTGGAGCGGGCTCGGTGATACCGCCCGACGCCACCCCGACCGCCGAGACGGGGGCCACCTCCGTCGATCCGGCCGCCGCGGGCGGCTCCTCCGTTCCCGACAGCCCGTACGCCGAGGCGGCCCGGCGCGTGGCGGGCGGTGCCGACCACCACGCGGAGGCCCGGGCGCTCGTCGACGCCATGACCCTGGACGAGCAGCTCTGGTGCCTCGACGGCGACCTCGACTTCTGGGACGGGGTCATCGACATGGTGGCGGGCGGCTACCACGCCCATACGTGGCCGGCCGCCGCCGTGGCGCGACTTGGCATCCCCGGCATCGCGTTCGCCGACGGCCCCCGGGGCTGCGTCATCGGTCCCGCCACCTGCTTCCCGGTGTCGATGGCACGCGGGGCCACCTTCGACCCCGGGCTCGAGGAGCGCATCGGACGGGCGATCGGGGAGGAGCTGCGCGCCGTAGGTGCCACCTACACCGGCGCGGTGTGCATGAACCTGCTGCGCCACCCGGGCTGGGGGCGGGCCCAGGAGACGTACGGCGAGGACCCGCACCACGTGGGTGAGCTGGCTGCGGCCCTCACCCGGGGACTGCAGGCCCACGTGATGGCGTGCATGAAGCACTTCGCGTGCAACTCGATGGAGGAGGCCCGGTTCCGGGTCGACGTGACCGTCGACGAGCGGGCGCTCCACGAGGTGTACCTGCCGCACTTCCGCACCGTCGCCGACCAGGGCGTGGCCTCGGTCATGTCGGCCTACAACTCGGTCAACGGCGAGTGGTGCGGCCAGAACTCGGCCCTGCTGACCGACGTCCTGCGCACTGAGTGGGGGTGGGACGGGTTCGTGACGTCGGACTTCATCGCCGGGCTGCGCGACCCGGTGCTGTCGGTCACGGCCGGCCTCGAGATCGAGATGCCCTTCCGACAGCAGCGGGCGCAGCACCTTCCGACCGCGCTGGTCGAGGGACGGCTGGACCGGTCCGACGTCGCCGCCCGGGTGGAGGCCACGGTGGCCACACTGCTCCGGTTCGCCGACGTCCTCGCCGACGCCCCGGACCGCTCGGTCCTCGCGTCACCCGGGCACCGGGCGCTCGCCCGTGAGGCCGCCGGAGCCTCGATGGTCCTGCTCCGCAACGAGGGTGCCCTGCTCCCGGTGCCGTCCGACCTGGGCACGGTGGCCGTGCTCGGCCGGCTCGCCGCGGTGGCCAATCTGGGGGACGGCGGGTCGAGCGACGTCTCTCCACCCGAGGTTTCCACGCTCCTCGACGGCGTCCGTGGCGCCTTCCCGACGGCGGTCGTGGTCCACCACGCCACCGACGCCCTGGTGGCGGAAGGGGCCGACCTGTGCGTGGTGGTGGTGGGATGCACCAAGAACGACGAGGGCGAGTTCATCGACCTGGGGACGAGCGAGGCCATGGCCGACATGTTCCCGCCACCGCCCCCGCCGTCTCGGTCACCCATGACCCCGCCCACGGCGCCGACCCACGCCGGCCCAGACGCTCCGGACGCCGTCCCGGCCGACGCGTCCGCGGCGGTCGAGTCGTTCGCCCCGGGCGGCGACCGCCGCTCCCTCCGTCTCAGCAGCGACGACGAGGGACTGGTGGCCGCGGCCGTGGCGGCCAACCCCCGCACCGTGGTGGCGGTCATGGGCGGCTCGGCGGTCGTCATGCCCTGGCTTGACCGGGTCCCGGCCACGCTCCTCGTCTGGTACCCGGGCATGGAGGGCGGTCGTGCCTTCGGCGACGTGTTGACCGGGGTCGTCGAGCCCGGTGGGCGGCTGCCGTTCGCGCTGCCCGTCGACGAGGCCGATCTCGTCCCGTTCGATCCCACCGCCGACTCGGTGGTCTATGACCTCTTCCACGGTCAGTGGAAGCTGGACCGGGACGGTGTGGAGGCCCACCGGACCTTCGGCGCCGGCCTCGGCTACACCACGTGGACCGTCGATCCCGACTCGGCCCGGGTCGTGCCGGACGGACCCCACGTCACGACCGGACGGGTGGTGGTGGATGTGGCCAATACCGGCGACCGGGGCGGTTCTACGGTCGTCCTCTGCTTCGCCGGTCTGCCCGGGACGTCGGTCGAGCGGCCGGTCCGGCGTCTCGTGGCGTTCGCCCGCCTGACACTTGACCCCGGTGCACGGGAGTCGGTGGAGCTGTCCTTCGACCTGGCGGACCTGGCCGTCCGCCGTGACGGTGCCTGGTTCCAGGAGCCGGGCGCCTACGAGCTGTCCGTCGGCACGGACGCCGGGGAGCCCGTCGCCACCCTCACCGTCGACCTTCCGGGAACCGGCTGAGCGTGCCGCTGGTTCTGGGGGTGGACAGCTCCACCCAGTCGACGAAGGTGGAGGTACGCGACGCCGACGACGGCACGCTGGTGGGGTCCGCCCGGGCACCGCACCCCGACGTCCGCCCGCCCCGCTCCGAACAGGACCCCGAGCGGTGGTGGGAGGCACTGGGCCTGGCCGCCGCCGAGGCCACGGCCGACGGGTCCCACCGGGTGGCGGCGGTGTCGGTGGCGGCCCAGCAGCACGGCCTGGTCGTCCTCGGTGCGGACGGTGGCGTGCTGCGCCCGGCGAAGCTGTGGAACGACACCGAGTCGGCACCGGATGCCGAGCGGCTGGTGGCCCACCTCGGCGCCGCGGCGTGGGCGGACCGGACCGGGTCCGTCCCGGTGGCCGCGTTCACCGTGACCAAGCTGGCCTGGTTGGCCCGGCACGAACCGGAGATCGCCCGGGAGGTCCGGTCGGTGCTGCTGCCGCACGACTACCTGACGTACCGGCTGACGGGGCGGCGGGTGACCGACCGCGGCGACGCCTCGGGTACCGGCTACTTCGACCCGACGGGGGGCGCGTGGCTGTGCGACCTGCTCGAGGAGGTGGTGGGGCCGGCCGACTGGGCCGCACGTCTGCCGGAGGTGCTCGGGCCGTCCGAGCCGGCCGGCCCGCCGAGCCGCACCGGGACGGCGGAGCTCGACATCGGCGCGTTCGGGGTCGTCGGCCCCGGCACCGGCGACAACATGGCGGCGGCCCTCGGGATCGGCCTCGCTCCCGGCCAGGCCTGCCTGTCCCTCGGCACGTCGGGGACCGTCTACGCCCGCAGCGACCGGCCCGTCGCCGACGCGACCGGCACGGTGGCCGGATTCGCCGATGCCACGGGCGGCTACCTCCCGCTCGCCTGCACCCTCAACG
>CAZULR010000071.1:0-9844 GCA_964621235.1 uncultured Acidimicrobiaceae bacterium | reverse complement strand
CACGAGCATGCCCGACACCCGGTTGCCCAGGGCCCCCTGCTCGGCCGCCGTCCGCACCGACACCGGGACGAGGGCCACCAGCGACGTCTCCGGCTCCTCCCCGCGTGCGGCGAAGAGAGCACGGAGGCCCCCCGCCGTGACGCCCAGGACGACGTCGTTGGCGGTGGCGCCGAAGACGGAGGCGACACGCTTGACGTCGGTGAGCGACAGGTCGGCGAAGGCCACCCGCCGGTGGGGCGAGATGGCCCGGTTGATCGAGGTCGGGGGCGCCTGGAAGGGCGCCGGGGGCAACGCGCCCTGGACCTCCCGGTTGCGGGAGTTGAGGGCCCGGACCGTCTGGACCGTGCGGGTGACGGAGCGGGCCAGGCTGTCGAGCTGACCCGGGAGGTCGCCCAACGACCGCCGGAGCTGGTCCAGTTCACCGGGGAGGGCCGCGGGCGACCACTCCCATCCCGGTGTCGGTCCCTCCGGCGCGTCGTCTCCGACGACCTCGTCGGTGCGGACCCGATCGACGGAGCCCACGGCATCCACCTCCGGAGCCGTCGCCGCTGCGGGCGATCCCTGGGACGCGCCGAACAGGGGACGCGGCGTGGGATCGGGCGAGAGGTCGAAGAACGACGCGAGGATTTCGGCCCCCGATACCCCGTCGATGATGGCGTGGTGGACCTTGGCCACGATGCCGATCCGGCCCTCCGCCAGGCCTTCCACCACATGGAACTCCCACAGCGGCCGCGTGCGGTCGAGCGGGCGCGAGGCCACGTCGGCCACGAGGTCGGCGAGTTCGCTGGCACCGCCCGGTGCCGGCAGGCTCGTCCGCCGCACGTGGTAGTCGAGGTCGAAGTCCGGGTCCTCCACCAACGTCGGATGCTGCAGGCCGAACGGCACCTCGACCATCCGCATGCGGAAGGGCGGCACCAGCGGCACACGCTCGGCGACGAGCGAGCGGATCCGGCGGAACCCGAGGCCGCCCGGCACGCCGTCGGGATCGAACACCATGGCCCCCAGAATGTGGAGGTGGGTGGTGGGCGACTCGAGCGCCAGGAAGGCCCCGTCCAGTCCGGTCAGCCGGGTCACCGCGCTACCGTCCCGTCGACCCGAAGCCGTCGAGGCCCCGCTCGGACCCGTCGAGCGAGGCGACCTCCACGAACCGGGCCGTCTCCACCTGTTGGACCACGAGCTGGGCGATGCGGTCGCCGCGCTGGACGCGGTAGGGGACCTCGGGGTCGGTGTTGACGAGCAGGACGCAGAGCTCGTCGCGGTAGCCGGAGTCGATGAGGCCGGGGGTGTTGAGGCAGGTCACCCCGTGGCGGAGGGCGAGGCCGCTCCGGGGCTGCACGAACCCGGCGTGTCCCTCGGGAATGGCCAGGGCGATGCCGGTGGGCACCATGGCCCGCCCGCCATTCGGCTCGAGGAGCACCTCGATGCGGGCCACCAGGTCGGCACCGGCGTCTCCCGAGTGGGCGTAGCCCGGCAGCGGCAGGTCCGGGTCGAGGCGGACCACCGGGACTGGCAGTCCCGTCCCCTGCGCCGCCCCTGCGTCGTCGCCTGCCGGGATCACCCGGATGTCCCGCTCATCACCCGGACGCTACCGTCCGCCGCCGGGTCCTGCCGTCACCGTCCCGTCACCCCCTCCCCTCCCCAGGCCGCACGCACGGCCGACGAGGGATCCCCGGAATCTGACGGTCCGTCATCTTTGCTGGCGGCCACCCCTCCGGTAGGTTGACCGCGTGCTGGTGTGGATGGACCTGGAGATGACGGGGCTCGAGGCCGACCGTCACGTCATCGTGGAGATCGCCACGCTGGTGACCGACGACGACCTGACGGTGGTCGCGGAGGGTCCCGACCTGGTGGTGTACGCCAGCGAGGAGCAGCTGGGCGCCATGGACGACTTCGTCCGGGACATGCACACCGGCAGTGGCCTGCTCGAGGAGATCCGGACCTCGGAACTCACCCTCGAAGAAGCCGGCCGCCAGACGCTCGACTTCATCCGGGCCCACGTTCCGAAGCCCCGCACCGTGCCCCTGGCCGGGAACTCGATCGGCACCGACCGCCGGTTCCTCGCCGCCCACCTGCCGGACATCGAGGAGTACCTGCACTACCGGTCCGTCGACGTCTCCACCGTCAAGGAGCTGGTGGCGCGCTGGTACCCCGGGGCCGCCGCCGCCGCCCCACCGAAGGCCGGCGGACACCGGGCCATGGACGACATCCGGGAGTCCGTGGCCGAGCTCGCCTACTACCGGTCCGCCGTGTTCAAGGACCCCGCCCCCTGAGGTCGCCGCCGTGGCCGGGCCACAGCGGCGCCGGAGTGAGAGGAGCACCCATGGCCGACGAGCCAGCAACCAACCAGACCGCGGTTCCCACCGGGGACGGCACCCCGGGCGACACCGTGCCAGGTCGCGCCGAGGTGGTCGCCTCGCTCACAGCGCCCGGCGCGCCCTTCGAGATGGAGGAGGTCGTCATCCGGGGCATTCCCACGCGGACGTGGAAGACCGCACCCGCCGACCTCCGTGCCGTCTTCGAGCTGTCCGCGCTCCACGGCGACAAGGACTTCCTCGTCTACGAGGACGAGCGGGTGACGTTCGCCGAGAACTTCCGCACCGTCGCCGCGCTCGGGCACGCCCTCGTCGAGCGCTTCGGCGTACGGCCGGGTGACCGCGTGGCCATCGCCATGCGCAACCTGCCCGACTGGGTCATGGCCTTCTGGGCCACGATCACCGTCGGGGCGGTGGCGGTTCCCCTCAACGCATGGTGGACGGGTGAGGAGCTCGCCTATGGGCTGTCCGACTCCGGCAGCCAGGTGGCGTTCGTGGACGAGGAGCGCCAGCAGCGCATCTCCCACCACCTGTCCGAAGTGCCCGGCCTCGAGGCCCTCATCGTGTCGTGTGAGGAGCACGACCCCGACACTGGCGGACGCCGTGCTGCGGTGGCCGGCCACCTCGACCGCGCCGGCGCCGCCCCACTTCCCGTGGTCCCCTTCGCCGAACTTGTCGGGTCACCGGCCGACGACCTCGCCCTGCCCGAGGTCACCATCGACCCGGATGACGACGCCACCATCTTCTACACCTCGGGCACCACCGGACGCCCGAAGGGCGCCGTCGGGACGCACCGCAACAGCTGCTCCAACCTGATGAACCTCTTCTTCGTGGCGACCGTCGGCAGCATGCGCCGGAGCCAGGCCCAGAAGGACGCCTCGCCGGGGGCGCAGAACGCCAATCTGTTGTCGGTGCCCCTCTTCCACGCCACCGGCTGCCACGCGTTGCTGGTGACCAACACCGCAGCGGGCGGGAAGTTGGTGATGATGCACCACTTCGACCCCGAGCGTGCCCTCGAACTGATCGAGCGGGAGCGCATCACCGTGTTCGGCGGGGTGCCGGCCATGGTCATGCAGGTCATCGACTCCCCCGAGTTCTCGACTCGGGACACCTCCTCGGTCCAGTCCATCTCCTACGGCGGCGCCCCGGCACCGCCGGACCTGGTGCGTCGCATCAAGGAGCACTTCCCGTCGGGAGCACCGGGCAACGGGTACGGGCTCACCGAGACCTCGGCCATGACGACCATGAACACGGGTGACGACTACGTCCGCAAGCCCGACAGCGTCGGACCGCCCTCCCCGGTGTGTGATGTGGCCGTGGTGCCCGAGGACTGGGACGGCCCCGAGCCCCCGGCCGACCAGGCCGACGACCCCGAGCGGACCGGCGAGCTGTGGATCAAGGGGCCCAACGTGGTGCGCGGCTACTGGAACCGGCCCGACGCCACGTCCTCCACCTTCTCCCACGGTTGGCTGCACTCGGGCGACGTGGCCCGCATCGACGAGGAGGGCTTCGTCCACATCGTCGACCGGGCGAAGGACATGATCATCCGTGGCGGCGAGAACGTCTACTGCGTCGAGGTGGAGGCCGCGCTCCACGAGCACCCGGCCGTCGCCGACTGCGCCGTCATCGGTGTGCCCCATCCCGTCCTGAGCGAAGAGGTCGGTGCCGTCATCGTGCTGCGTCCCGGCATGGACGTAGCCGCCGACGAGCTGACCCGCCACGTACGCGAGCGGTTGGCGGCCTTCAACACCCCCACCCGCTACTGGTTCCGGGGCGAGGCACTCCCCCGCAACCCGGCCGGCAAGATCCTGAAGCGCGAGCTGCGCACCGAGCTCCTGGGGGACGCCCCCGTCTTCTGACGAACGGGGCGACCGGTCCGCATCGGCGACCGACCGTGAGGCCCCGTCGGCGCCCCCGGCTCAGGACGTCTGGGGCGGCAGTCGCTGCTCGTCGCGCTCGACCCGTGCCTGGAGCGCGTCCAGGTCGGCGAGGTCGCGCCCTGCGACGGCCTCGTCCGCCAGGGCACGCCGCTCGTCCGCGGTGACCTCGGCCGGATCCGACCCCCGGTGGAGGAACTTCGATCCCGTCGCGCTCCGGGCGTCGTCGGCCGCCTCGTCCGTGTCCAGCGACTCGGTGACGGCCTCGTCGGCCTCACACTCCGCCCGGGCCTCGGCCGCCTCGGCGTCGAGGGCCTGTGCGCTGCCCGGCCTCGCCTCCTCGATGCGGGCGGCCTCTTTCTCGATGCGGAGTCGGTCCTGGTCAGCCTCGGCGGCAAGTTCACCGGAGACCTTGGCGGCCGTCAGGGTGGCCTCGGCACCGTCGACGGACGTACCCGCCGCCTGTTCGTGCAGGAAGACGGGATTGCGGACGCGGCCCCCTGCTGCCGGGCCCTTGGCCCGCAGCGCGTCGAGCTCGGCGTCCATCTCGGATTCGATGCCCGTCGCGGGATCCGCCGGCGCGCCTGCAGGGTCGGTCTCACTCATGGAATTGTGTGTCGACACGCCCGGCGGCGATCTTGAGCGCTCGGTCCACCCGAGGTCGGCCCGTCGCTCCCGTGCCACCTGACAAGATGGGTCCCATGGGCTCGGACGGCAGCAAATCGCGCAAGAAGAAGCAGCACCTCCCCAAGGTGCCGAAGTACGAGGAGCCGAACCGGCTCGAGGGGGCACAGGGGGGCACCGGCTTCGGCCGGGCCGGTCACAGCTCGGACCATCACCACTACGAGAAGCCGACCGGGTTCGGCGCCTGGATGCTCAAAGTCCTGGGGAAGAAGCCGAACCCCTAGGAACGCGCCCGATCACCGGGGTCACGATCCCCGGGCGTGTGTACGACACCCCGTCGGACGGTCGGCGCGCCGCGCCTCAGGCCGGCGGATCGAGGAGCGTGCGTGTCCGGTCCACGTCGACGCCCATCTGGGACACCAGCGCGTCGACGGAGTCGAAGGCCAACTCATCGCGCAGCCGGTGCACGAACGACAGTCGGGCCGGTTCGCCGTAGAGGTCGTCGCTGAAGTCGAGCAGGTACGCCTCGACCAGCAGCTCACCATCGGACCCGTAGAAGGTCGGACGCCGTCCGACCGACACGGCGGCCTTCAGTCGGGCACCGTCCGGCCGCTCGTACCACCCGGCGTAGATACCGGGCGCCGGCAGGCAGATCTCCGCCGGCACGGCGATGTTGGCAGTCGGGTAGCCGAGCTCGGCACCGCCGCGCCGGTCGCCGGTGACCACGGGGCCACGCACCTGGTGTGGCCGGCCCAACAGGACCGCGGCACCCTCGACGTCGCCGGCGGCCACCAGGGTCCGGATCCGAGTGGAGGACACGGGCTGGGAGTCGGGGCCGACACCGGCCTCCGACGACAGGGACACCCCGTCGACGACGAAGCCGGCGACCGATCCCCTCTCGGTGAGGAGCGCCACGTTGCCCTTCCGGCCGTGGCCGAAGTGGAAGTCCTCCCCCACCACCACCAGCCGGGCGTCGAGGGCCTCGACCAGCTCCCGGGCGACGAACTCCTCAGCGGTCTCGTTGGCCCGCTCCTCGTCGAAGCGGACCACCACCGTCCGATCGACGCCGGCCGAGGCCAACAGCTCGAGCTTCTGGTCGAGGTCGCACAGCAGCAGCGGGGCCGACGCCGGGCGCACGACGGACGCCGGATGGCGGTCGAAGGTGACCACCACGGTGGCGAGCCCACTCTCCTGGGCGCGGGTCCGCAACTCGGCCAGCAGGGCACGATGCCCGAGGTGGACCCCGTCATAGGCACCGATGGTCACGGCCGAGCCGCCAGCGGGCGGCGCCAACTGGACGCTGTCGGTCACGATCTCCACGAAGGGGAAGGTTACCGCCGAGTCAGCACCGGCCGGGCCCCCGGTACCCGGGGTGTCGTCGGCGGCGCGGGCCGGTCGGGTCAGCCGGCCGACTCGATGACGACGGCGGGCTTGATCCGGTCCGTCTCGGTGGCCTCATAGACGGCCAGCAGGTGATGGGCGTCGTCGACCAGCCCCCATGGCCCGTCGCCCGACACACCGAGCGGCACGCGGTCCAGAGGGAGGCCCCGGGCCACGAGTCGCTGCGCATCGATCGGCACCACGACCTGGTCGAGGTCCCGCATGGCCTGGGCCGGGGTGAGCACCACGGCAGGGGTCAGCTCGTCGACCAGCCGGGCGTCCTCGGTGGTGAACGACCCGATCCGCGTCCGGCGGAGGTTGCGCAGGTGGGCCCCACCACCCAGCGCCTCGCCGAGGTCGGCGGCCAGGACCCGGACGTAGGTCCCCGACGAGCACTCGACCTCGATGCGGAAGACGCCCGGCGTCATGCCCGGCAAGACGTCGTAGCGGTAGACCGTCACCGGGCGGGCGGAGCGGTCCACCTCGATCCCCTCACGGGCGAGGGCGTGGAGTCGCCGACCATCCACCTTGACCGCCGACACCATCGGCGGGACCTGTTCGATGTCGCCGGTCAGGCCGGCGGCGGCCTCGCGCACGGCCGACAGAGACACCTCCTCCATGTCCCACGTGCCGGTCACCTCACCCGAGGCGTCCAGCGTCGAGGTGGCCGTCCCGAGGACCACCTCCGCCTCGTACGTCTTCGGCAGGGCGGTGAGGAACCGCATCAGACGGGTGCTCCGGCCCAGGCCCACCAGCAGCACACCGGTGGCGTCCGGATCGAGGGTGCCGGCATGGCCCACCCGCTTCTGGCCGAAGATCCGCCGGCAGCGGGCCACCACGTCGTGCGAGGTCCAGCCCACCTCCTTGTCCACCACCACCAGGCCGTTGACCTGGTCCGTCGCCGGAGGGCTCACCGGTAGTTGTCGTCCGCCCCGTCGACCTCGGCACGACCGGCGGCGTCGTCGGACTCGTGGATGTGGCGGATCAGGTCCTCGATCCGGTTGCCCGTGACGACAGCCGGGTCCTGGACGAACGACAGCATTGGCGTCCGCTTGAGCTGGGTCTGCCGGGCCACCGCCTTCTGCACCTGGACCCGACGGGCGTCGAGGGCGACGGCCGCGTCGTCGGACAGGGAGCTCAGGTAGACGGTCGCCTGGCGCAGGTCGGCGGTGGTCTCGACTGAGGTCACCGTCACCAGCCGCAAGCGCTCGTCCGCGTCGGCCAGCCGCTCTAGCTCGTCCGCGACGACCTGGCGGAGGACCTGGTTGACCCGCAGCGAACGCGAGTAGGGGGCCACGCCCCGGTTGTCCTGACGACGTGCCACTGGCCCTCCGGTCCATCCACGACCCTGCCCGCGCCGCCCGGTGCGCGGGCGGCGGCGGTCAGGTGCGGGGGATCTCCCGCTCGTCGAAGGTCTCGATGATGTCGCCTTCCTTCAGGTCCTGGTAGTCCGAGAGCCCGATGCCGCACTCGAACCCGGCCTGGACCTCCCGGGCGTCCTCCTTGAAACGGCGCAGCGACGTGATCGCACCCTTCCAGATGATGACTCCCTCGCGGAGGAAGCGGACCTTGGAGCCACGGGTGATGACGCCCTCCCGGACGTAGCAGCCGGCGATGGCCCCGATCTTCGGCACCCGGAAGACCTGTCGCACCTCGGCCTCGCCCGTCACGACCTCCTCGAAGACCGGCGAGAGCATGCCGAGCATGGCTGCCTCGAGGTCCTCGAGCAGCTTGTAGATGATCTCGTACGTACGGACCTCGACGTCGGCCTTGGCCGCCATCTCCCGCGAGCGCCGGTCGGGGCGGACGTTGAACCCGATGATGGTGGCGTTCGAGGCCTGGGCCAGCTCGACGTCGGACTCGGTGATGCCGCCGACGCCGCGCAGCACGAAGCTGAGCTTGACGTCGTCGCGCTCCAGCTTGCGCAGACTCTCCGTGACAGCCTCGAGCGAGCCGCGCACGTCGGCCTTGAGGATCAGGTTCAGCGTGGCCGTCTCGCCGCGCTGGATCTGCTCGAACAGGTCCTCCAGCTTGGCACCGCCCAGCGCCGAGGTGGCGGCGGGCACGTGCCCGGCCACCCGGTAGCGGTGGGCGCGCGCCTCACCGATGGTGCGGGCCTGGGCCAGCTCCGGGGCGACCCGGAACTCGTCACCGGCCTCGGGCGGCTCGGAGAACCCGAGCACCTGGACCGGCGTCGACGGGGGCGCCTCCTTGATCTGGTGCCCGTGGTCGTCGACCAGGGCCTTCACCTTGCCCCATGCGGCGCCAGCCACGATCGGGTCGCCGACCCGCAGGGTGCCCTGCTCCACGATGACCGAGGCCACCGGCCCACGACCGATCTCGAGTTCCGCCTCGATGACGACGCCCCGGGCACGGCCCTCGGGCGACGCCTGCAGCTCCTCGATCTCGGCGACCAGCACGATCTGCTCCAGCAGGTCCTCGATGCCGAGGGACTGCAGGGCCGACACCTCGACGGCGATGGTGTCGCCGCCCCAGGCCTCGGGCACGAGTCCGTGCTCCGACAACTGCTGGAGCACGCGGTTGGGGTCGGCCTCGTCCCGGTCGATCTTGTTGACCGCCACGATGATCGGCACGTCGGCCGCGTTGGCGTGGCTGATGGCCTCGATGGTCTGGGGCATGACGCCGTCATCGGCGGCCACCACCAGGACCACGATGTCGGTCACCTCGGCACCACGGGCACGCATGGCCGTGAAGGCTTCGTGACCGGGGGTGTCGATGAACGTGATCGGGTGGCCCTCCCACTCGACCTGGTAGGCACCGATGTGCTGGGTGATGCCACCGGCCTCGCCGGCCACGACGTTGGCCGAGCGGATACGGTCGAGCAACAGGGTCTTGCCGTGGTCGACGTGGCCCATGACGGTGACGATCGGCGGGCGCGGGCGCAACTCCGACTCGTCCACTTCCTCGTCGTCGTCGTCGAAGAACTTGGCCAGCAGCTCGGCCTCGCGCTCCTCCCCCGGATCGACGAGTCGGACCTCGGCGCCGAGTTCGGCGGCGAACAGCTCGATCATGTCATCGGTCAGGGACTGGGTGGCCGTGACCATCTCCCCCTGCAGCAGCAGGAAGCGGACCACATCACCGGCGGAGCGGTTCAGCTTGGGCCCGAGGTCGCGTGCCGTCGAGCCGCGCTCGATGATGACCTCGTGCTCGGGCACGGGGGCCGTCGAGGGCGCGTACGCCGTGAGAGTCGTCGGCTCCAGCTCCTCGAGGTTCCGACGGCGCCGACGGGGTCGGCGCTGGTTGGGACGGCCTCGTCCGACACCGGGTCCACCCCGACCTCCGGGGCCACCGGGTCCACCGGGGCCACCGCCGGGGCCGCCACCGGGACGTCCACCGCCGTAGCCACCGGTCGAGCCACCGGGCCGACCGCCGTAGCCGCCGCCGGTGGCACCGGGGGGACCCCCGGTGCGCGGGGCGCCGGGACGACCGGCCCCGGCACCGCCGGGGCGGCCGGTGAATCCGGGACGCGGGGCGCCGGGAGCAGGGCGCCGTCCGCCGGCCCCGGGGGGCGGCGGGATCGGCTTGCCCGTGATCGAGCGGGGTGGGCCGCCGGGAGGCGGCGGAATCGGCCTGCCGGATGGGCTGGTCGGCGGGCGCGCTGGTGCGGAGGTCGGCCGGGGTGGCGCCCCG
>CAZULR010000070.1:0-9946 GCA_964621235.1 uncultured Acidimicrobiaceae bacterium | reverse complement strand
AGCATGCCCACGTAGTGGTCCGGGACCACCACCAGCGTGCCCCGGTGGGTGGCGGTGTCGTACGTGGTCTCGATGACCCAGGTGAGCTTGTCGGCGTCGACGACCATGGCCGCCGGCCCGGTGATCGACCCGGCGAAGGCGTAGCGGGCCCGGACACGGAGCGTCCCGTCCGCGGTCGCCGCCGACAGCAGCTCAGGGGCCCGGACCGACGTCGAGGCCTCCCCCAGCCCGGCGTAGTAGTCCGGCTCGGCCAGGGCGCGCACCACGTCGTCACGTGGGGCGGCGATCGTCTCGGTCACGGTGAACTGCACGGCATCCCCCAAGGTGCCACCCCCTCCGGGACGGCCACGCCCAGCGTACGGCCGTGGTGCCCCGCGTCGCGGCGACCCGGCCCGGACGTCGGACCCGGGAGCCAGTCCCCCGGGTCGCCCGCCGGAAGGGAGCCCTCAGGTTGTCATCCGGGCGTGCCGATGACTCCGAATACGCCGTGCGGCCGCACCGCCACCGTGGTGGTGCGCGCACCCGGACACGTCCAGGGGCCGGTCGGCGCAGGACGAACGAGACGATCAGGGGATGGACCGATGGGCGATGTCGACGTGCAGGTGACCACCGAGCCGCCCCGCTGGTGCACGACCGAGTTGGGGCGCCGCTCCTGGGAGGTGGGCGCCCGGGTGGCCGGACGTCATGCGGCCGAGGTGGACCGGGACGGGCGGTTCCCGCACGAGGCGACCGAGGCGATGCGCTCGAGTGGCCTCCTCGGCTCCCTCGTGCCCGTCGCCCTGGGCGGTGAGGGAGCCACCCTCGCCGAGGTGTCCGAGTCCATCCGTGCCGTCGCCGCCCACTGCGCCTCGAGTGGCCTGGTGCTGGCCATGCACCAGATCGAGGTGGCCTACCTCATCCACCACGGGGCCACCGACGCGCTCCAGGGCCTACTGGGCAAGGTCGCGACGGGCGACGTGCTCATGGCCAACGCCAACAGCGAGGTCGGACTGGGTGGGGACGTGAGCCGGAGCTTCTGCGCCCTCGAGCACGACGGCGGCCGGGTCCACCTGGAGAAGGACGTACTGGCGCTCTCCTACGCCGAGTACGCCGACGCCATCACGGTGAACTGCCGCCGGGGCCCCGAGGCGGCGGAGTTCGACCAGGTGATGCTCATCTGCGGACCCGGAAGCTTCACCGTCGAGGCCACCGGCGAGTGGGACACGCTGGGCCTGCGCGGCACGTGCAGCTCCGGCTACCGCCTCGTGGTCGACGAGGGCGAGGACATGGTCCTCACCGATCCGTGGTCGACCGTCATCAACCAGACGGGCCTGGCCGCCACCGCCGCGTCGCTCAACTCGGTCTGGCTCGGCATCGCCGAGGCCGCGGCGGCCACCGCGCACGCCGCCGTGCGGGCCGAGGCCCGGCGCACGATCGGCACCGCCCCGGCGTCGGCCCTCCGCCTCGCCGAGCTGGTGGTCGTGCTCGGCCAGGCCCGCGCCGTGCTCGCCACCACCCTCGACCACATCATGGCGGTGGGGGGCGGAACGGCCATGGAGGACGACCTGCCGCTGATGCTGGAGATGCGGGACCTGAAGCTGTCGATGACCACCCTGTGCGCCGACGTGGTGCTGCGGGCCCTGTCGGTGTGCGGCCTGAGCGGCTACAAGCGCGACTCCCGGTTCAGCGTCGAGCGCAACGTCCGCGACGTGCTCGGCGGCCAGCTCATGGCCAACAACAACCGGTTCTACGTGGACAACGCCCAGCTCCTGTTGATGCTGAAGAAGCTCTGACGCTCAGTCCCACCTCAGGTCGATCAGGGCGTCGACGTCGCCGGGCACCCGGGCGAGCGCGTCGAGCGAGTCGGCGACGCCCTGGACGGACACCAGGTAGCCCTGGGAGCCGTCCCGCCAGTCGAGAGCGTCCCCCACGGTGCGGTTGACCGTGGTGGACGCCACCCCGGGGAGTCGCTGCACGGCCTCCAGGTTGCCGAGCCCGGTGAGTGAGCGGGCGGGCATCGGAGCCTGGACGAAGTAGGCGTAGGCGAAGCCACCCTCCGGCACGGTGGCACCTGTCGACGGAGGGGGCGGAGCGCCGATCCCGAGAGGCTCCCCCAGGGCGACGGACGTGGCGATCCAGGTGAGTGAGCGCCCGTGGACCATCGCGTGGAGCGCGTCGATCCCCCCGCCGCCGATCCGGCCGTTCACCTCGATGATCCGGGGGCCCGCCGGGGTCAGCTTCACCTCGACGTGGAGGGCGCCCGACACCACTCCGAGGGCCCGGGCCGCCCGGACGGCCAGCGCCTCCACGAGGCGGGCCTCGGCGGCGTCCAGGTGGTGCGGCAGGAAGTTGCCGGTCTCCCGGCACGGTTCCGCCAGCGGGAACTTTCCCGTGACGGCGAGGGGCACGATGTCACCCCGGCTGACGATCGCCTCCACCGAGACGTAGTCGGCGAAGGGCCCCTGGCCGGCTCCGAGGTCGTCCAGCCACTCCTCGACGATCAGGTCGCCGGACCCACCGGCCGCCAGCAGCGCGGTCAACTGGGCCTCCGCCGCCTGCCGGCTGCGCGCCCGCACGGTGTCCCGACTCCCGCTGCCCCGACGCGGCTTGATCACCACGGGGGCGTCGATCGTGGCGAGCAACGCCGTCAGCTCCCGGGGAGTGGTCGAGTCGGGGATGGCTACGAAGCGCGGCCCGGGCAGGCCGGCGGCGGCCAGGGCCTCGCGCTGGACCACCTTGTCGGTCAGCGCCACGACGGCTCCGGTGGAGTTTCCCGCGAGTCCGAGCGCCTCACCGATCGACGCCGCCGTCAACAGCTGGCTGTCGGTGAACGCCACCACGCCGTCCACGCCGAGCGAGCGCAGCTCGCCGGTCACGTCCTCGGGGGTCCGGCCGGCGACGTCGACCACCGTCCCCAACCGGGGTAGCAGCCGCGACCAGGCACCGAGGGCGGGATCCCCGGCGTCGACCACCCAGACCACGTCGCACCGCCCGCCCAGGGACTCGATGAGCTCGAGGGGCGACGACGACGTCACGTCGTAGGGGACGGCGAGACTCGGCCGTCCCGCGGCACCGTCAGGGTGCCGGCGTGGGAGATCCTCCTGCACGGTCATCGCCCGCTCCTGTCGGCCGGTGCGACGGTCACGCCTGCCCCGGCCGGTCGTCCACCACGAGATGATCGGCACGGGCGCCCCCGAGGTTGAGCCGTGCCGGCCGTCGGGTCGCTGGCGGCCACCACCGTCACGCTCCCACCGATGCCACGAGACACAGGATCACCACCGAAGCCGTCGACCAGGTGGCGAGCACCCGGAGGGAGCGGAACGTCGAGCCGTCAGCAGCCGTCCGACCGAGGCGCGCCCGGTTGGCCAGGCCGGCCAGGACGAGCCCGGTGACGGCCAGGTGGACGCCACAGTCGACGAGCACGTACCAGTAGAAGGACGCATAGGCCCCGTCGACCTTGACGAACACGAGGCCCTTGTAGGCCTCGGCCAGGAGTCCGAGGGTGACCACGACCAGGACCACGGACAGCCCGGCCCACCGGGCCCCGTCCCGCACGTCGCGGCGCGCGGCCCGCTCCGCCGTCCAGACCAGGGCGGCGACCACGAGCGCACCGACGATCACCCCGGCGAGATGGCCGGTGCCGGCGGCCGGGACCGGTCCGGTGAGGGGGTTCCCCGTCGTCGACCGGCACGGGTGGGCCGGCGAGCATCCGAGGCCGCGCCAGCCTCCCTCGATGTCGGCCCCTCGCAGGTAGAACCACGCGCCGACCGTGCAGGCGGTCAGGACCGCGTCGACGCCGACCAGCAGCCACGCCGCCATCACCGTGATCCCGCCGCGGGTGGGAGCGTCGACGCCGTCGTCGGGCGATGTGCCCGACCGGGTGTCGTGGTCGATCGTCATCGTCGCTCGCCTCCGGTGGCGGCCACCACTGCCGGCGCCTCCTCGTGGTCGCCGCCGGCCGGCGTCGTCCCGGTGGTGGCGTAGGGGGGTCCGGTGACCACCGGGGTCACCGGGAAGTTGCGGAGCGGCACCGGGGTCGGCGTGCGCCACTCGAGCGTGCGGGCGCGCCACGGATCGGCCGCTGCGACGCGCCCGTTGCGCAGGGACCACACCAGCGCCCACAGCAGGACGACCCACCCCGCCGTGAGCAGGTACGCCCCGGCCGTCGACACCTCGTTGGGGGTGCGGAAGGCGACGTCGTACCAGACGACCCTCCGGGGCATGCCCTCGGCCCCGGCCCAGAACTGGGCGAGGAACGTGACCTGCATCCCGAGGGCGATCATCCAGAACGCGGCCTTGCCCAGGCGCTCCTCGAGCATCCGCCCCGTCAGCTTGGGGTACCAGTAGCAGAGCCCCGCGGTGGCACCCACGAGCACACTCCCGACCATCGTGAAGTGGAGGTGGGCGGTGACCACCATGCCCCCGTGGAAATCCCGGTCGACCGTCGGATTGCCGAGCAGTGCTCCCGAGACGCCGCCCACGAGCATGTCCCACAGGAACAGGTAGACGAAGTACATCGGCAGTCGGGCCCAGAGACTGCCCCGCCACACGGTTCCGAGCACGCAGAGGAGGACGACTCCCACCGGCACGGCGATGAGCTCGGTCAGCACCATGCTGGAGGCGGTCAGCGTCGTCGACAGCCCCGTCGTGTACAGGTGGTGGCCGAGCGTGGCGAGCGAGATGACGGCGACGGTCACGAAGCCGGCCACGACCAGGCGCGGGTTGAACACGGGACGACGCGCGAACGTGCTCGCCACCTCGAGCACCGCGGCCATCGGGGGGACCAGCAGGACGTAGAGGAGCGGCTGGCCCGTGATCCAGAAGGCGATCTCGTAGAGCTCGGCCGAACCGCCCTGCGGGGCGACGAAGAACGACGTGCCCATGGTCCGATCGGTCAGGACCAGCGTCATCACGAGGAGCACGCCGGGCACCGAGGCGAGGGCCAGGGCGGTCCCGACCGCCGTCCCCCAGGGCAGCATCGGCATCCGGACGCCGGTCATCCCCGGGGCGCGCAGCCGGACCACCGTGACCACCGTGTTGATCCCGGTGGTCACCAGGCACACCACCAGGCCGATGACCGCGACGCCCAGGGCGGTCGTGGCCGGGGAGGCCTGGTCGGCGAGCGGGGCGTAGGCCGTCCACCCGACGTCGGCACCGCCGATGACGATGGTCGACACCAGGCAGGCCGTTGCCGACACCATGATCCAGAGCCCCATGGCGTTGATCCGGGGCAGCGCGACGGTCCGGGCCCCGATCATCAGGGGGACGACGAAGCTGGCGAAGGGGCCGACGATGAGCAGGAGGACGCCGATGACCATGCACAGTCCGTGCAGCGTGACGAGGTCGCCGTAGGCGGTCGGCGACAGGAACGACGAATGGGGCGACAGCAGCTGCGTGCGGATGAGCACCGCTCCCACGCCGCCGACGGCCAGCAGGACCATCGCCAGCACCGTGAACTGGAGGCCCACGACCTTGTGGTCGGTGCAGAAGCGCCAGTAGCGCGACCGGCCCCGGCCGCCACCCGCCTCGGCCGCCAGGACGTCGGGCCCCGGTTCCCACCCGAGCAGCCACCCGATCGGCGCGTTCCACGTGCCGACGCCCAGGTTGAACCCCAGGATCCACGCACCCATGGTCACCGCCGTCACCCGGTCCGTCCCCCAGTTCCCTCCCTCGAGGACCTGGTTGGCCGCGACCCAGCCCACGGCCCCGCCCAGGACCCCCAGCACCACGCCGGCGACGGCGCCCTGGAGAGCCAGGATGCGGGCGAGCCGTCCCCGACCCCGGTCGCCGGCCCCGGCGGCTGCGGTCATGGGGCCACCCCGGCCAGGCGGTCGGCGGTCGCGGCCGTCGCCCCGCGCTCCCGCAGCCAGGCGGCGAAGGCGGCCGGGGTCACCACCCGACCGTTGGTCGCCATCACCGAGTGGAAGAGGCCGCACAGCTGCGAGCACTGCACGCGCACCGGGCCGAGTCGGTCGGGGGTCACTTGGAGCACGGTCACGACCCCCGGTTCGGCCTCGACCTGGGAGCCGAATTGGACGGGGTGGAAGCCGTGGGTCACGTCGGACGAGGTGACGTCGAACTCGACCGGTCGGCCGACCGGCAGCACCAGGTCGGTGCCCTCCACACGGGTCCCCGGATAGGCGTACGTCCAGACCCACTGGTGACCGGTCACCCGCACGTGCAGGGCGTCCGGCGCGGCGGCGGCCGTGCCGAGGACCGAGAACCCCCAACCGACCAGGACCACCACCAGGCCGACGGCGACCGCCACCCCGATCGTCGAAGCCGTGCGCACCCCCGTGGGCTCGGGGGCGTCCGGCGGGGGGACATCAAGGTCACCGGTGCGGCGGCCGAGCAGGCTGCCCACGGCGACGGCCACGACGGCCGCCACGACCGGAGCGGCCACCACGGCGAACACGGTCACCGTGTGCACGAGGTCGGTCGCCACGCTCGACCCGGCGACCGGCAGCAGGCGCCGCGGCACCGTGACGGCCACGATGACACCTGCCGCCGTGAGGAGACCCCACAGCCCGATGACGGGACCCCAGCGGACGCCGGCGTGGGCCGCCGGGCCACGGTCGGTGACCTGCGGGTCAGACGACATGGACGTACCCGGACATGTAGCCGAGGGTGCTCATGGCCGAACCGAACCTCGCGACCATCTGGCCACAGGGGAACTCGCAGTTCCACACATAGGTCCCCTTCGGTCCCGAGACGAAGCTGAACACGATCGTCCGGTGCGCACCGTCGTCGGCGTACGCGTTCCCCGGAACGTCCGGCAGGGGCACGTTGACGAAGAAGGCGCTCGAGGCTCCCGGGAGGCTCTGGAGCAGGAAGGTGTGGGCCACCTGGTTCGGATCCACCGAGCGGACGACCCGGCCGTCCACGGTGGCCACGTCGCCCACCGTCCCCTGCACCGTGGCGAACCACGGGTCGTCGAGCGCGGCGCCCCCGTCGAACTGGTGGACGGTGACCGTCACGAGCGCGTGCGCCGGGACCTGGAAGTCCGGCGTGGGTCCGATGGTGGGCCAGGTGCTGTTCCCCCCCGGGTGCACCGCCTCGCCGCCGGACGTGCCGCTGGCGAAGGGATAGGTCGAGAACGACAGGGCGACGTGCGGCAGCACGCGGCCGTCCACGACGGCCGTGCCGAGTGGCCGGGCGACCTGGGTTCCCCGGGCCGAGTGGTACCCCTGGGTCCCGAGCAGGGCCCAGGCTCCCCCCACGAGCAGGCTGGCCACGAGGAGGGTGACGACCAGCCCGGGAAGGGGGGACCGCCGGTGCGCGGGCGCGACAGAGCCCGGGGCGGCCGGTCCAGAGTCGTCAACCTGTGCGTCCTCCGCCATCAGCCTCTCGTCCACCGGGGGCCCTCGCCCCGGCGTGCCACACCCTGTTCGGAGCCGACGTCCGGGCGGATGACGGGTCGAGGCACCCGGTCCTACAGTGACGCCATGAGCGACCCCGTCCGCCCGTTCCGCATCGCCATCGACGAGGACGACCTGGCCGACCTCCGTGCGCGCCTGGCCCGGACCCGCTGGCCGGAGGCCGAGACGGTCGACGACTGGTCCCAGGGAATCCCCCTCGCCTACACCCGCGAGCTCTGCTCTTACTGGGCCGAAACCTACGACTGGCGGGCCACCGAGTCCAGGCTGAACGCGCTGCCACAGTTCCTGTGCGAACTGGACGGGCTCGACATCCACTTCCTCCACGTCCGCTCCCCCCATCCCGATGCCCTGCCCCTGGTGCTGACCCACGGATGGCCGGGCTCGGTGGTCGAGTTCGAGAAGGTCATCGGCCCCCTGGTGGACCCGGTCGCACACGGTGGCGATGCCGCCGACGCCTTCGACGTCGTCTGCCCGTCGCTCCCGGGCTACGGCTTCAGCGCCAAGCCGGCGGCCACCGGGTGGACGGTCCAGCGCACGGCCGCGGCGTGGGCCGGGCTCATGGCCGGGCTGGGCTACGACCGCTACGGCGCCCAGGGCGGCGACTGGGGCGCGACCGTCACCGCGGCGCTGGGGCACGGGGACCCCGACCACCTCGTGGGCATCCACCTGAACATGCCGCTGGCCGCCCCCGGTTCCCTGGACCTCACCGACCTGACCCCGGGTGAGGTCGCCGCCCTCGAGGACTACGACCGCCATCGCCGGTGGGGTACGGGCTATTCGAAGGAGCAGTCGACCCGGCCCCAGACGGTCGGCTACGGGCTGGTGGACTCGCCGGTCGGCCAGGCCGCCTGGATCGTCGAGAAGTTCCGCGAGTGGTCGGACTGCGACGGGCACCCCGAGACGGTGTTCACCCGCGACGAGCTCCTCGACAACGTGATGCTCTACTGGCTGACGGCGTCCGCCGCCTCGTCGGCCCGCCTCTATTGGGAGAGCTTCGTGCGCCCCGGCTTCGACCAGGTCTCGGTGCCCACCGGCTGCTCGGTCTTCCCGAAGGAGATCATGCGCATCTCCCGTCGCTGGGCCGCGACCCGGTTCACCGACATCCGCTACTGGAACGAGCTCGACCGGGGCGGCCACTTCGCCGCCATGGAGCAGCCCGCCACGTTCGTGGACGAGGTGCGCGCCTTCTTCCGACTCGTCCGCTGAGCCGGCCGCTCCGCCGGGTTCCGACCGTCAGGCGGCCGAGCCCCGCACGAGCCGGCCCGACCGGACGCCCGTGTCGGCGTCGTGTCGTCGGGAGACCTCGCCCGCGACCAGGGTGGCCAGGTAGCCCTCGGCCGGCTGCAGGATGCGGCTGACGCCCGTCGGCAGGTCGTGACGCAGGACGGGCGGGAGGATCCGCAGACGCTCGAGGTCGATCACGTTGAGGTCGGCGCGCTTCCCCTCGGCCACGGTGCCGCGGTCGTCGAAGCCGTAGAGCTCGGCGTTGGCGCCGGACAACTTGTGGACCAGCAGTTCGACGGGCAGCTTCTCCCCCACGGTGCGGTCGCGGGCCCAGTGCGTGAGGTGGAACGTCGACGCCGAGCAGTCCGAGATCAGGTTGACGTGGGCTCCGGCGTCGCCCAGCCCGGTCACCGTGTTGGGGTCGAGCAGCATCTCGCGGCAGACGTCGAGGGTCCCGTTCACGAAGTTGGAGCCGAGGAGCGCGTAGAACGCAGTGCCGTCGTCCTCGAGCAGCAGGTCGTACATGTACTCGACCGGGTCGATCCCCCGGGCCGTGGCGATGGCCCAGACCGAGTCGTCGAAGCTCGGCTCGTAGTCGACCGGGTCCCGGAGGGGGAAGGTCACCGGCAGCGCCGGCAGGAAGAGCTCGACGACCAGCTCGCTGAAGTCGGCGGCGTCACCGGCCGTCGTCCGCTCGGCCAGGATGGCCCGCTTCACCTCGGGGCGCCGCAGGTGGGCCACCCGCTCGGCCAGGGGCAGGTGGGCGACGGCCCGGTAGCTGGGCCGGCCCATGAACAGGTGGTACGTGTCGAGGCTCGTCATGATGGTGACCGACCGCGGGATCACCTGGGGCCGCAGCGCCGCGCCGGCGCGGTTGGCCTCGGCGGCGGCGTCGAGCACCAGTCGCCAGTGGTCCGGGTCCTCGAACAGCTGGGCCACGGTGAAGGTCACGGGCCGGCCGCTGGCCCGGGCCGCGGCCACCAGGAGCGGCATCTCGTCGAGCGGCTTGGCGCGCTCACCACCCAGTCGGTCGAGGGAGCCGATGGTGCCGGCCACGATGGCCTCGAACACCCCGTGTCCGGAGGACCCGAGGGCACGGGCGAACGCGAGGACCTCGTCCTCCGGGGCGTAGGTGCCGGGGACGGGCCGACCGGACCGGGCCTTGTGGCCGATCGTGCGTGACGTGGTGAACCCGACCGCGCCGGCGGCCATGGCCTCGCCCACGATGGCGGACATTGCAGAGATGTCGTCGGCGGTGGCGTCCTCGTTGGCCGCGCCCCGCTCCCCCATGACGTAGAACCGCACTGCACCGTGGGCGATCTGGGCGGCGATGTCGACCGCGTACCGTCCGCCGTCGAGGAGGT
>CAZULR010000069.1:0-9976 GCA_964621235.1 uncultured Acidimicrobiaceae bacterium | reverse complement strand
CTTCACCATCTTCGAGGGCACCAGTGAGATCCAGCGGCTGATCATCAGCCGGGCCATCTCCGGGGTGCATATCAAGTAGCCGACCTGGACTCTCGTGAAGGTCGAGTGAAATGGTCGTCCGGGATCGTGTGGATTCTTCGCGGCCCAGGAAAGGACCAGGAATTGTGGCTCAAGCCATCGGGCGCCAATCCGCTGGCGAAACCAGGCATTTGCTCTAGTGATGCAGTACCAAAATGCCATCGCATCCGGCGGCCCATACGTTGCGCCTGGGACTCTGCGGAGCCTGGGTCGAGGGCATGGCACGCGGGTCCGGAGGACATCCAGATTGTGTCCGGTGGACGACTGAACCAGATCAGCGAACCGGCAACATTGCGCGCTAAGGCGAGCAACTCCAGATGGCATGGTTGCCCGCCAACGAGAAAGGGACGGAGCGTGAGCTCCGTCCCTTTCTCTTAGCCGTCACCAGAACCGACGGCCGTCACACCCCGAGGGGCTACTTCTCGGCGCTGCGCTCCGACCTAACTGATCTTCGCCTTGCTGTCCGAGGCGAGGTCCACCGTGGCGATGGTGACACCAGGCTGATTGAAGTCGGCGGCGAAACTTCCAGTGGTCCCCGGGCCGGTGTCGTGCCCGAGGCAGGCGGTGAGCTTCGCGGGCTCATTCGCATGCGCTGCCGGGGCCGTCAACTTGCCCTTGATCGTGAAGCCAGGCTCCCCGCCGGTGCAGATGGTCGAGCTGGAGCTGGTGCTCTTCGACTTGTACGTCACCCCGTTGATCTTGAACTTCAACTTCGGGAGCTGCATCCAGAGGGTGGTTGCACCGCCGGCGAATCCTGAGGCGGAGTCGTAGTTGTACTGACCAACGCTGCAACCGGTGACGGGAGTGTTAGTGCCCGTGCACTGGGTGTTGTTCGTGACGAGGGTGTTACCACTACTCGAGCCCGATCCCGCCGACCCGCAGGCAAGCGTAGAGGCCGTCGTCGTTGACGTAGACGTCGACGACGAGGTGAACGAACCTCCCTGCGAAATGCCGGGAGATGCAAAGTTGATGGTCACACCGGAAAGATGGCACGTAATGGCCAAGGGCGTCGCCGAGGCGATCGATGGCCCGGCGACGGCGGTGACGGCAGTCGCGCCTAGCGGGATAGCGATCGCCGAGGCGATCAACAACAGTTTGCGAATCATAAATAGCTCCTTCGTTCCCCCCGCACTACCACGGGACTAGCGGCGGGCGACCGAATGTCCACCCAATGGGAGAGTAAGCCTGAACGGCCACGGACACAAGGGTCCAAGCAGCCACCAAGACCTGTTCCCGATCGCCGAGAGCGTGTCCCCACCCCGCGTGAGCGAAGCCTCGGCGACGGTGGCTCAGAGACCTTGCTGGTCGGGATACCCCGCTGTAGAGCGCTCGGCAAGGGAGTAGAACGCCTCTTCGTCTGCCTCCGACAGGAATGCTCGCCTTGGAATCATGAAGCACCCTGGACCATTCCCGACAGTGAGCAGGTACAGATCATCGCGGAGCTTCACGTCCGAGAACATCGGCCATTTCATGACAGAGTCGCTGAGAGTCGTGTGGCGGGAGATCCCCTCATCCGTGATCTCCAGCGTTCTGACCTCGAACTGCTTCTTCACTCGGTTCCAGATGCGGTTAGGGGTGAGGGGGACAGCCACAACGAAGATCAGCAGGAGCGCGGCCCCTAGGGTGAGCATGACAACCCAGGCCAGAGTGTCGCTTGAGTCCAGCACCATAACTGCAGCACCAGCAACGACCAGGCAGAGTCCTGAGACTGGGAGAATCCAGATCTGCCATCGGTGGAACGCCTGCCGGTAGACGACGGGAACGATCTCGTCCCTAGTCAGCTGGTGCTCAGTCGTTCGGATGTGAACTGAAGACGAGCTCGAACCGTCAGGATCCGACATCGATCGCCTCTCGCTCGGATAGGACTTGGACCGTAGTCCGGCCACGATGCGCGTGTCCTGGCGTTCTCGCAGCGCCGATGTGACCTGCCCTAGATCGCCGGCAATGAACCCGGCCTCCCGCGACGAACGCGACTACGCCGTAGGAGTGCTGATCGAAGTCCTCACTGCGGCGGTCGTGGATGGTCAGAGTGCAACGTTCGGCAGCGCGCGGACCGAACTGGGCGTCTCGGCTCCCCGAGCTCAGGATGTCACCTCGGCGGACTCGGGGACCCTGGGAACGGGTCGCTAGTTGAGCGACGACGAGGAGGACATAGGGCCGGCCCTACCCGTCGGCGTGTTCGTTTTCCTGCGGGCAGGTGTTCATGCAAGGGGAACTTAAACTCAGGACATGGCGACACGGGGGATCATCCATGGCGGGACCAGCCTCACGGCCCGTAGCCGTGTCGGAGGATCTCGATCTAGGTGCGGGTGGGCCCGTCGACGGGCGGGTCGAGTTGCCATTGCATGTTCAGCGGAGCGAGCCAGTGGTCATTTGTGAGATGGCGGACCAGACGGATCGGTGTCGGGCGTACGAGCAGGTCCTCCGCGAAGCCACCGACGACGATGTCAGGCGATTCGTCGACCCTGACCATCGGCTGGAGTTGTTCGATCAACTCGTGTTGCCACCCGCGGTCCGCCGGGCAGGGGTCGACTGGTTCGGGCCTCATCGGGGCCTCTCCCTCGATGAGGCACTGCGCCCACCGCTCGCCCTGTAGCCGGTCCGTCGAGCGGTCGTCGCCGGGCCGGGAGCGATGAGTGGCCATGTCGGCGTCGAGATGCGGATCAACCCGGCTGCGACCCTGTTGGCACAAGCGAGAAGGAGAGAATTCGATGGCGTTCACGTTCTTCGACGACGATGGGTTCAACTTCGAGATCCAGGCCCTGCTCGGGTCGGTCCGTGACGGTTGCGGCGATGCCGGCGAGATCCTGTCCACCGTGGCGACGATCACCAGCGGCGACGCCACGAGCTGGGTGACCGGGTGGCAGGCGCTGGGTGACCGGGTGGCGGCCATCGCTGATGCCGCAGCCGCCCGGCGTCACAACGTGAGCGCGGCGGGCGCCTACCTGCGGGCCGCGGCCTACTACGCGACCGCCCTGTCCTCCGTCGACGGGGTGGACGACCCGGACAAGGCGCGTCAGCAGGCGTTCGCCAAGCACCGCCGGTGCTTCGACGCCTACGCCGACCGCCTGACCCCTCCCGTGACGCGGGTCCGGATCCCATACGACAAGACGACGATGCCCGGGTACCTGTTCACGCCCGCAAGTGGCGGGGCACCGCGGAGGACCATCGTGTTGAACAACGGCAGCGACGGCGCCGTGACCTCGATGCACGGCATGATCCGGGCAGCCCTGGCGCGCGGCTACAGCGCGTTGACCTTCGACGGCCCGGGACAGCAGTCGATGCTCTTCGACCAGGGCATCCCGTTCCGTCCGGACTGGGAGCACGTCATCACGCCGATCGTGGACTTCCTGGTCCAGCGTCCCGACGTCGACAGGAACCGCATCCTTCTCTACGGCATCAGCCAGGCCGGCTACTGGGTGCCGCGAGCGCTCGCCTTCGAGCATCGCATCGCCGCGGCGGTAGTCGACCCCGGGGTCGTCGACGTGTCGACCTCCTGGGTGAAGCACCTCCCGAAGGAGATGGTCGCCATGCTGGGAACGGGCGACCGCACGACCTTCGACCAGTGGATGCAGATCGGCCAGTCGACGCACCAGGAGGCACAGGAGTTCGCCTGGCGGGCCAAACCGTACGGCATCAGTGACGCATTCGATCTCTTCGTCGCCGTCGGTACCTACAAGCTGGAACCCGCAGCGATCGGGAGGATCACGACGCCCCTGCTGGTGACCGATCCGGAGGGTGAGCAGTTCTGGCCCGGCCAGGCGAAACAGCTCTACGACGCCCTCACGGGGCCGAAGCGACTCGTCCAGTTCACCGCGGCGGAAGGAGCGGACCGCCACTGTGAGCCGATGGCCCGCTCCCTCGTGGAACAGCGGATCTTCGACTGGCTGGACGAGACCCTCGCCTGAGCACCGCGGGCGTCCCGCCTGGGAGGGGCCCTACCGGGGGAACTCCGTCCCGGCGAATCGCCGGGCTCGACCACCAGATCCGGACCAGGAGGTCACGGAGCCGGGGACCCACAGCCCGGACCGGGTCGTTGCCGGAAGCGGGGCCCGGTCACGTGCGGGCCGCTACGACCGGGTCAGTGCGTCGACGAAGTCCGGCCGGTTCGCCACCCACCAGCGCCGTCGGCGCTCGTAGCGCTCCATCCCGCCCATGTCGTCGAGCATCCGGATGAAGTTCGGATCGCCGGCCTCCGCCCGTCGTCGCACGAAGGCACCGCCACCCTCCATGGACCGGTCCAGGTGCCCGAGGAGCTCGGACGATCCGCCTGTGTCGAGGCCGTAGGTGGCGGCGACGAGGCGGAGGCGGTCCGGGCGGTCGACCGGGCCCCAGCCGAGGCGCCCGGCGCTGAGGTCGTCGTCGACGGGAACGCACATCCGAGCGAACGCGGCGAGGTCGTAGGTGGGCCGCCCCGGAGCGGCGAAGTCGAAGTCGAGCAGTCCGATCGCCTCGCCGTCCCGGAAGACGACGTTCTCCAGGCAGACGTCGTTGTGACAGATCAGGGTGCCGCTTCCAGGATCCGCCATCTCGCGGCTCCAGTCGCCCCCGACCGACCCGAGGCTGCCCGACGCGTCGTGGAAGGCGCGGAGCAGCCTCGTGATCGACACCAGGGCCGCGTCCGTCTGGGCCCAGTCCGGGAACGGTGGGACCGGCACGTCGCCCTCGATGTAGACGAGCCGCTCGCGTCCGTCCTCCTCGATCCCGACCGGTTCCGAGGCACCGGTGAACCCGGTCGCCCGCAGGTCACGGAGGAAGCGGTGGATGGCTGGGGAGTGGGGAGGGGAAGGACGGAGGACGTGGTCGCCACGCCGGACGACCCGGCCGGCATTGGCGACGCCGCCCGCGAGTTGTTCGTCCACGGGCTCGTCCACGACTGCAGTATCCCAAGGACGACCGACGATCGGAGGGAGCCGGCGCGTCCGTCGCCGGTACCGGTTGGCCGCCCACGGCGGCGCGCGGGGTGCTCCTGCGGTGTCCGGCCACCGGCCACGACGACTGGGTTCAGCTCCCGCCGCCGGGAACGAGCGTGACGGTCGCCAGGATCTCCCTCTCCCGGGCCGCCTGTTGGGCCGTGATGGAACCGGACGTCGACGACGGCCCGGGGCCGATGGTGATCCACTGGTCCACACCCGGGAAGGTGGCGGTCAGTGTCGCCGTCGAGGGGTCCGTCACCACGGTCGCCCGGACGCCGTTGATCTCCGTCGGCCTGCCACCCGGCGTGAGCCCGCCCTGGCCCTCGTAGAGGTGCAGGGCCGACGGCGCGGTCGTGCTCTCCGCCGGGCAGCTGCACAGGACCCCTCCGTTCTGGTGGCCGTTGTCCAGCACGGCCGTGTCGGGCGCACCCCAGTTGCATCGACAGGTCCCGTAGCCGACCGTCCAGGAGGACGGGATCGTGAACGTCAGGCGCCCCGCGGTCACCACCTTCTGGAGACCGGTCACCGCGGGTGGCTGCGTGGTCGTGGTCGTGGCGGAGGTCGTGGTCGGCGTCGCGTGGGTCGACTGCGTAGCTCCACCACAGGCGGCACCCAGAGCCGCGCTGGCGAGCAGCACCGCTGCCCCCATCGGTATCGAGCGCATCGCCGTCATCGTCGACCTCCCCCCCACGCACCAACGGTACCGGGGTGGTGGTGCCGTCACCGGTCCCGGGCCCGGATCGCCGGTCCAGCGGCCCGGCCGCACGGTCAGAGGAGCCGTCATCGGGATCCCGTTCGGTCCATAATGCAGTGCCGACGGCGGCGTGCAGCAGCCGGGCGGCGTCGGGCGACCCGCGACCGCGGGCTCGCCGGCCGACTTCCGATGGGGCGAAAGGGTGTGAACGCTGTGGACGACAGCAAGGTGCGGGTGTTCCAGGTTGCGACGGGCAACGTCGGTTCCGAGATGATCCGGAGGATCCAGCACCAACCGGATCTGGAGCTGGTCGGACTGCACTGCTACTCGCCGGACAAGATCGGCCGGGACGCCGGCGAGATCGTGGGGCTCGCCCCAGTGGGCGTCACGGCCACCGGGACCGTCGCCGAGATCCTCGCCGCCCGCCCCGACTGCGTCACCTTCCACGGGGTCTTTCCGGACGTGGACCTGTACGAGCAGATCCTCGAGGCCGGGATCAACATCGTCACCACCGCGGACTGGGTGACCGGCCACCACCGCAACGCCAACCATCCCCACCCGTCCGGACGCACCGAACAGGAGGTCATCCAGGCGGCCTGCGAGCGGGGCGGCGCCACCTTCTACGGGACGGGCATGAACCCCGGACTGGCCCAGATCCTCACCATCGCCCACTCGGCGGACGTGACCGACATCGAGCACGTGCTGTGCAAGGAGTCGGTCGACGTGTCGTGCCACCACTCGGTGGACACCTGGAACGAGGTCGGGTTCGGCCGCCCGGTCGACGACCCGGCCGTGCCGGGGATGCTCGAGAAGTACACCCGGGTGTTCGAGGACGCGGTCCGCCTCATGGCCGACTGCATGGACCTCACCCTCGACGACGTGCGCTTCGAGTGCGAGCTCGGTGCCTGCACCAAGGACGTCGACCTCGGCTGGTTCCGTCTGCCCAAGGGCTCGCTCGGCGGCTGCTACCTCAAGTACGTGGGTCTCGTCGCCGGTGAACCCCGGATCGACATGCACCTGGAGTGGCAGATGACGCCCCACACCGACCCGCACTGGGACATCCAGGGCTGCTACATCACCCAGATCGACGGGGATCCCTGCATCTACTCCAAGCACATGATCATCCCGAAGCCGGGAACGGACTTCTCGTCCCCGGAGGCCTTCGCCTCGGTCGGGATGACCGTCACCGGCATGCCGGCCCTCAACGCCATCGCATCGGTGGTCGCCGCCCCTCCCGGCATCGTCACCAGCGCCGACCTACCCCTGCGCGCGTTCGCCGGGCGCTTCGCCCCCGGGATCTCGGGGTAGTGGTCGACGAGTCGACGCCCGGACGGCGGCTCGACCCACGTCCACCGTTCCCGGTGGGCTGGTTCAAGGTGGTCGCCACCGACGAGGTTGGACCCGGTGCCCTGGCCGAGCGGACCTTCCTCGGCGAGCAGGTCGTGGTCTTCCGGACCGAGTCGGGACAGCCCGCGGTGGCGTCCGCCTACTGCCCCCATCTCGGGGCGAACCTCGCCCGGGGCGGCACGGTGGTGGGCGAGACCGTCCGCTGCCCGTTCCACAGCCTCCGGTGGGGCGCCGACGGCTCCTGCGTCGGCTCGGACTACCCCGGGGACCCGTCGTACCCGGTCCGGCTCCCGGTCTACCCGACCATCGAGCGCTTCGGCTACCTGTTCGCCTGGCACGACCCGGGCGGTGGAGGCCCCACCTTCGACATCCCGGACCTGGACCTCGACGGGTGGACGGACCCCCGGGCCACCACCCTCCCCATCCGGGCCCGGGTCGAGACCATCCACGAGAACGGTGTCGACGCGGTCCACTTCGGCATCGTCCACGGCTTCTTCCTGTCGGAGCCCGCCTATGACGACCGGGGCACGTCGTTCCACTCCGAGTTCCACTTCGCCACACCGAACTTCCTGCGCGAGGGGCCGGGCGAGATCGCGACCTTCTTCGACACGGACACCCACGGCCTGGGGTACGCCCACTCGTTCAACTGCGCCGAGGCCGTCGGCCTCCGCTACCGGGTGCTGCTCCTGACCACTCCCACGACCGCCGACAGCGTCGACTTCACCATCGTGACGACCGTCGAACGCCCGGCGACGGGAGGGACCATCGGAGGCGTCCCGGTGGACGAGGTCGCCGACTTCATGCACCGTGGCGCCCTCGGAGGGGTCAAGCAGGACCAGCCGATCTGGGAGGGTCTCCGGTATGTCGACCATCCCCGACTCGTCAAGGGAGACGGACCCATCCCCCGATTCCGCCACTGGGCGCGACAGTTCGATCCGAGCCGGGACTGAGGGCACGGGGCTGAGGCGGCCGATTCGCCACGACCGGCGCGGGGTGCCCCGTCGGGCATCCTTCGTGCCGTCGGGTACCGTGACCCGGTGCTGAACGACGGGACGGAGCCGGGGGTCGGGGGCGGGCGCACCCTGGTGACCCTCTGCACGGGAAACGCCGCCCGCTCCGTGATGGCCGGTGCGATGCTCGGCGACGGGCCGCTGCCCGTCGTGACGGCCGGCACGCACGTCATCGAGGGTCAGCCGATGAGCCGTCGTACCCGGGCCGCCCTCGACTCGTTGGGGCTGTCGGCGAACGCCCACCGGAGCCACCAGCTCACCGAGGAGGACATCGACGACTCGGTGCTGATCCTGGCCATGGCCGCCGAGCACGTGTCCTACATCCGCCGCAAGCACCCGCGTGCCGCCAACCGGACGGCCACCGTCAAACGGCTGGTGCGCGACCTGCCGCCCGGGCCCGGTGCGTTGGCCGACCGTCTCGGTGTGCTCGACCTGGCCGAGGTCGAGGTCGGGGCGTGGGAGGACGTCGAGGACCCGGCCGGAGGCGACGATGCCGTGTACGTGTCCTGCGCCCGGGAGCTGGCCGATCTGTGCGCCCGGCTCCTTCCGCTTCTCGGCGGGTCCTGACCGGTCAGAGGATCAGGCGCATGGCGACGCGCGGCCCGAACCCGTCGAGGCCCTCGGCCCGTTCGGCGGCCCGTACCGCGGCGATCCCCGGCGACGGATCGTCCACGACCTCGAAGCCGACCCGACGATAGAAGGGTGCGTTCCACGGGACGTCGCAGAACGTGGTCAGCGTGACGACGGCCAGTCCGCCGGCCCGGGCCCACCGCAGGGCTTCGTCGAGCAGGGCCCGGCCGATGCCGTGGCCACCGTGTTCCGTCAGGACCGAGAGCTGGTCGATGTGGGCACAGCCGTCGACGATGTCGATGCTGACGAATCCCACCGGCGGGTCGCCGGCGGCGAAGACGGCCGCCATCTCGTCGAGCCGGTCGTGGGCGTCGTCATTGGCGAACGGCCCGAGGCCGACCGTGTCGAGGAGCTGGTCGGACTCGAGCTCGATCTCGCGGAGGCGGCCGAACTCGGCGGGCGACGCCGGCCGGATCACCGGCAGGCCGTCATCCACCGGCGACCACGCTCCGGTCGGTCAGCGGCCCTCGGTGGAGAGCCCGGGGTGCCGGAGCGACAGGTCGCCGCACTCCAGGCACACCGACTCGGGAATGACGCCGGCCCTCATCAGCAGTGCGAACGACTTGCACCCGAGGCACAGCCCGAAGGCGGCCTCCAGGAAGGCGGCACAGGTCAGCAGGCCGAGGACCACGAACGAGGCCGTGTGCTCGCCGGACCCGTACCAGAGCACGAGCGCGGTGGTGGAGAAGACGACGCCGACGGCCTGGGCGAAGCGTTTCGGGGGCCCCGGCACGAGCTTCGGTTCGAAGGGAAGGCGGGGAGCCACCACCCGCGTGGCCAGCTGCCCGAGCGGACTGAGCGTGGGGCCGGTCAGGACGCGTGCCCAGAAGCCGTAGGTCAGGGGGATGAGGATCCACGGTTGGTCGAGAACGATGGTGGCGAGGCACATGAGGACGACGCCCGTGGCCACGGTCCGAGCCGCATTGTCGTTGACGGGATTCGGGAACGAGAACACGCCAATAGCCTACCTGGAGGGTCGGGAATCGGCGACCGCGCCCGATTCGTCATCCGGGCCGGGCGCCGCTCCGAATAACCTTCCGTGCTGATGGACGTGGAACAGGCCAGTGACGCCAACCTGGTGGTCGCCGTGGGTCGCTGGTACGAGCCGGCCCTGGCCGAGGTCTACCGCCGCCACGGTGGGGCCGTCCATGCCCTGGCCCGCCGGATCCTCCGGTCTGATCCGCCGGCCGAGGAGGTCACCCAGGAGGTCTTCCTCGACCTGTGGCGCCATCCGGAGAAATTCGATGCCCAGCGGGGCACCCTGCGCTCGTTCCTCCTGGCCCGCACCCACGGCAAGTCCG
>CAZULR010000068.1:8541-10123 GCA_964621235.1 uncultured Acidimicrobiaceae bacterium | reverse complement strand
GTCCGGGCCCCCGACCTGCTGGAGGGGGTGACGCCGGACCAGGTGGCCGCCGCCTTCATGCGGGCCACGGCCGAGCGCCCCGCACCCGTCGTGGACCTCTACCACGTGACCGTCGACGCCGTGACGGTGGCCGACGCCGTGGCCGAGCTGGCGCTGCGCCTGCCCCGGTCGGGTCCGTCCACGTTCCGCCAGCTCACCGGCCACCTGACCTCGAGGATCGAGATCATCGTCCGCTTCCTGGCCCTGCTGGAGCTGTGCAAGCAGGGCCGCGTCTCCCTCGACCAGGGGCACACCTTCGGCGACCTGGCCGTCGAATGGGTGCCCGGCGCCCCCGAGACGGTGACCGTCGGCATCGTCCCCACCGACGAGTACGAGGGCTGAGATGGCGCTGTCGCCCGAGGCCCGCGCCGTCGAGGCCGTCCTGATCGTGGCCGTGGAACCCGTGCCGCCGGGCCTGCTGGCCGAGCTGCTCGAGGTCCCGGTCGACTCGATCGACCCCATCTGCGACGAGCTGATCGAGTCGTGCCGCGACGGGGGGCGTGGCTTCGAGGTCGTGCGCATCGCCGGGGGACTGCGGATCCAGACCCACCCGGACCTCGCCCCCTACGTCGAGCGGTTCGCCAACGTCGGGGTGTCGTCGCGCCTGTCCGCGGCGGCGCTCGAGACCCTGGCCATCGTGGCCTACAAACAGCCCGTCAGCCGGGCCCAGGTGGCGGCCCTGCGGGGCGTCAACGTGGACGGCGTGGTCCGGCTGCTCGAGCACCGCGGCTACATCACGCCGGTCGGACGGGCCACCGGGCCCGGCCAGGCTGTGCTCTACGCCACCACCGACGCCTTCCTGGAGCGCCTGGGCCTCGACCGGCTCGAGCAGCTCCCGCCGGTGGAGGACCTGCTTCCCGGGCCGGAGGCCCTGGCCGAGCTCGAGGAGCAGATGCGCCCGGTCTCCGATGCCTGAGGGCGGACCCGGGGCGCACACCGACGACGGCGACGGGCGGGTCGAGGGGGCGGAGGCCACGCTCCATCCCGGGGAGCGGCTGCAGAAGGTGCTGGCCCGGACGGGCGTCGGCTCGCGCCGGGTGTGCGAGGACCTCATCGTCGACGGCCGGGTCACGGTCAACGGCGAGGTTCCCGTCCTGGGCCGCCGGGTCGACACCGAGATCGACGTGGTCGAACTGGACGGGGTGCCAGTGCCGGTGCGGCCGGGCCTCGTGCACTACCTGGTCAACAAGCCGGCGGGCGTGGTGTCGACGGCGGAGGACACCCATGATCGGCCCACGGTGGTGGGCCTGGTGCCCGGTGAGCCCCGGGTGTTCCCCGTCGGACGGCTCGACATGGACTCCGAGGGCCTCATCATCGTCACCAACGACGGTGAGCTGACCCACCGGCTCACCCATCCCTCCTACGGCGTGCCCAAGGAGTACCTGGTCCAGGTCGAGGGGGAGCCGTCCCCCGGGGCCGTGCGCCAGCTCCGGGAGGGCGTCGACCTCGAGGACGGCCGGACGGCCCCGGCGCGGGTGGCCGTGGTGGCGCCGTCCCTGCTGCGCATGGTGATCCACGAAGGGCGGAACCGGCAGATCCGCCG
>CAZULR010000068.1:0-8441 GCA_964621235.1 uncultured Acidimicrobiaceae bacterium | reverse complement strand
GGGACGACATCCACCACGTCTACCTCGAGGGCGCCCAAGGGCTCCGTGACGACCTCCCCGACTGAGGAGGCCGCCCCGCGCACCGGCGCCCCGGGACGGGCCATGGTCATCGGCACCGGCCTCATCGGCGGTTCGGTGGGGATGGCCCTGCGGGCCCGAGGCTGGCACGTGTCCGGTACCGACTCCACCCCGGGCACCGCCGCGCGCGCCGTGCAGCTCGGGGCCCTCGACGTGGAAGGCGAGGACCGCACCGCCGATCTCGTGGTGGTGGCCACCCCCGTGCACGTGGCCGCCGACGTGATCGCGCCGATCCTCGCCTCACCCGACTGGAACCGCTCCGCCGTGGTGACCGACGTCGGCAGCGTCAAGGGCCCTCTGGTGGCGGCCGTGGACCGGCCCCGCTTCGTCGGTGGCCATCCCATGGCGGGCAGCGAGCAGGTGGGCATCGACGGTGCCAACGCCGAGCTGTTCGTGGGGGCCACCTGGGTCCTCACGCCGACGCCGACCACGGACCCGGCCGCCTACGCGCGCGTGCGCTCGGTCCTGGCCGAGTGCGGGGCCAACGTGGTCGCCCTCGACCCCGTCGAGCACGACACGCTGGTGGCCGTGGTGTCCCACGTCCCCCACCTCACCGCGGCCACCCTCATGGCCCTGGCCGCCGACCTGGAGGAGGAGCACGGCGCACTGCTGCAGCTGGCCGCCGGCGGCTTCCGCGACATGACCCGCATCGCCGCGGGCCAGCCGTCCATCTGGCCCGGCATCTGCGACGACAACGCCGAGGCGATCGTCTCCACGCTCGACCTGCTCATCGACTCGCTCGGGGCCATGCGGCGCCGCGTCGCCGAGGGGGACCACGAGTCCCTGCTCGGGGTCCTCCAGCGGGCGGCCACCGCACGCCGGGCGATGAGCGCCGGGGCGCCCCGACCCGAGGAGCTGGTCGAGGTCCGCATCCCGGTGCGCGACCGGCCGGGCGCCCTGGCCGACGTGCTGGTGCTCGCCACGGAGCTGGGCATCAACGTGTTCGACCTCGAGATCGCCCACTCGGTCGAGGGTGACCGGGGCGTGCTGGTCGTCGTCATCGGGGCCGCCAGCGCGCCCACCTTCGCCGAGGCACTCGCCGACCGGGGCCACCGCAGCAGCGTCTCGCCGGTCGGACCGGGCCGATGACCGCCTCCGGGGCCGAGTCGATCGAGGTGCCTGGCGGCCGGCCGCTGGTCGGCGCCGTCGGCGTACCGGGCGACAAGTCCATCTCCCACCGGGCGCTGCTGCTCTCGGCCCTGGCCGAGGGGACGTCCACCATCACCGGCCTGTCCCACGGCGACGACGTGGAGCGGACCCGGCGGGCCGTCGAGGCGATGGGGGCCGAGGTGACGACGGAGGGCGACCGCGTCACCGTCATCGGCGGGCGCGCCCGTCTGGCCGCCCCGGCCAGGCCGGTCGACCTCGGCAACTCGGGCACCGGGATGCGCCTGCTCGCCGGCGTGGTGGCCACCGTGCCCGGGACCACCACGATGACCGGTGACGCGTCCCTGCGGTCCCGGCCGATGGACCGGGTGGCCGACCCGCTGGCCCGCATGGGCGCCACCGTGATGGGGGAGGGGGACCGGTGCCTGCCGCCGCTGCAGGTGACCGGTGGCGCGCTGCACGGCATCGACTACGCGCCACCGATGGCCAGCGCCCAGGTCAAGAGCGCCATCCTGCTGGCCGGCCTCGCCGCCGACGGGGAGACGGTCGTGCGCGAGGCCGTCGCCACGCGTGCCCACACCGAGGAGATGCTGGCCGAGGCCGGTGCCGACGTGACCGTCGAGCCCGTGGGGAGCGGCCGTGTCGTACGCCTGCGCCCGGGTCCCCTGCGGCCCCGGGCGTGGGAGGTGCCGGGCGATCCGTCCCAGGCGGCCTTCTGGGTGGTGGCGGGCGCGGTGGTGGCGGGCAGCCGCGTGACCGTCGAGCAGCTGCAGCTCGGACCCGAGCGGATCGGGTTCCTGCACGTGCTCATCCGCATGGGCGCCGACGCCGTCCTCCACGATGTCGGGGGTGACGTCGGCTCGGTCACCAGCGCGTCGTCCCGTCTGACCGGCACGGTGGTCGAGTCGTCCGAGATCCCCTCCCTCGACGAGGTGCCGATCCTGGCCGTGGCGGCCCTCATGGCCGACGGCCCGACCCGGTTCGTCGACGTGGGCGAGCTCCGGGTGAAGGAGTCGGACCGCCTGGAGGGCACCGCCGCGCTCGTGCGTGCCTTTGGTGGGTCCGCACAGGTCGAGGGTGACGACCTCGTGGTGGGAGGCGGCGCCATCCCCACACCGGGCCGGGTGGACGCCCGCGGGGACCATCGCATGGCCATGGCCGCCGCCGTGGCCGCGGCCGCCTGCGCACCCGGTTCCCGGTCGGTGGTCGAGGGCTGGGAGTCGGTGGCCACCAGCTACCCCGGGTTCGCCGACACTCTCGACCGGCTGGCCGGTGGGCCGACATGAGCGGGCCTGTCATCATCGCCATCGACGGTCCGGCCGGCTCCGGCAAGTCGACGCTGTCCCGGGCCCTGGCCACCCGCCTCGGCGTCGACCGCCTCGACACCGGGGCCATGTACCGCTCGGTCGCCTGGGCCGTGCTGCGTCGGGGGGTCGACACCGCCGACGCCGGTGCCGTGGCCGAGGTGGCCCGGACGCTGGAACTGGAGGTGGGGGACCGGGTCGTGGTCGACGGGACCGACATCACCGAGGCCATCCGGGGTCCCGAGGTCAGTGCCGCGGTGTCCGGGGTGGCGGCCAATCCGGCGGTGCGGGCCGTCCTGGTCGCCCGGCAGCGCGCCTGGGTGGCCACGCACGGGGGTGGGGTCGTCGAGGGTCGCGACATCGGCTCGGTCGTCCTGCCCGACGCCGACCTGAAGCTCTTCCTGACGGCATCGCCCGAGGTGCGGGCGGCCCGCCGTGCCGAGGAGGGCGCCGAGGCCGTGGCCCGACGCGACAGACTGGACAGCACCCGGGCGGCCTCGCCGCTCGAGGTACCGGACGGGGCCCGGGTCATCGATACCGGGGCGCTCGGCGTGGACGAGATCGTGGAAGAGGTGGTGGCGTGGCTGTGACACCCGAAGGGACCGGGGGGAGTGCCGGCACGGCGGACGGCACGGCGGACAGCACGGCGGACGAGGCAGCGGACGGTGGCGCCCTGGAGCACGACGTCCCCGTCGACACCAGGTTCACCCCGCTCTACCGGGTGCTGCGGGTCCTGGTGCACTGGCTGAACCGCCTCGTCTTCCGCACCACGGTCAGCCCCACGGGACTCGTGCCCGCCGAGGGCCCGGTGATCATCGCCCCCGTGCACCGCTCGTTCATCGACTTCTTCGTGGCCTCCGAGGTCACCGACCGCAAGCTCCACTACATGGCCAAGGACAGCCTGTGGAAGAACGGGCTCCTCGCCCGGATCCTGCCGTCGGTCGGGGCCTTCCCCGTCCACCGGGAGTCCGCCGACCGCGAGGCGATGCGCCGGGCCCAGCAGGTGCTCGACGCCGGCGAGGTGCTGATCCTGTTCCCCGAGGGGGAGCGCCGAACCGGCCCGGTCATCGAGGACCTCCACGAGGGCGTCGCCTTCCTGGCCGCCCGCACCGGGGCGACGGTGGTGCCGGTAGGCATCGGGGGGTCGGCCTCGGTCATGGCGAAGGGCACCAAGGTCCCCCGGCCCCGGCACATCCACCTCGAGGTCGGCACACCTCTGCCGCCGCCCGGGCGCTCGGGGTCGGGCCGGGTCCCGCGCAGCCGGATCCACCTGCTCACCGAGGAGCTGACCGCGGCCCTCCAGGTGCTCTACGACAGCTCGGTCGAGCGCACCGGCCGCTACTGACCCCGCGTAGCCGGGCTGTCCCGCTCCGGGTCCGCACCGCTACCATCGGGCGATGCCGGACATGCTGGGGCTCACCGACCACCTTCCCGAGGTCGTACTCGCCCCCGGCGACGTCCTGGTGCGCGAGGGGAACCCGAGCGGGCCGGTGTGGGTGCTCGTGTCCGGCGAGCTGACGGTCTCCAAGGGTGGCACCGAGGTCAACACCATCTCCCGGCCGGGTGCCGTCATCGGCGAGATGTCGGTGCTGCTCGGTCTCGACCACGGCGCCACCGTGATCGCCGCCTCGCCCTCCCGGCTCCGGGTGGCCGAGGACGGGGCCGCACTGCTGTCCAGCGATACGGCCGTCATGCGTCTGGTGGCCGAGGGGCTGGCCCGCCGGCTCAACTTCGTCTCGACGTACCTGGCGGACCTCAAGGCGCAGTACGGCGACGCACCGGGGCTGGCGATGGTGTCCGACGTCCTGTCCACGCTGAGCCACCATGAACATCCGGGTGCCCGGTCGGGCTCGGTGAGGGACCCCGACCCCGACTACTGAGCCCCGACCTCGGGGCCGGCGGGTGCCGGGGGGTCCAGCGATCCCGTCTTCGGGACCGGAACCGTGTCCGGGCGAGTGCCCGGGTGTCCCGTTGCGGGCCCGCATAGCCTGGGGCATGTCCCAGCGCCTCGACAGGTCCTGGAAGGTACTGGTCAGCCACCAGTCCGGCGAAGGGGACCGGTGCGTCGACGTCTTCGCCAGACCGGACGGCACCTTCGGTTTCGAGGAGTTCCGACGGGACCCGGAGGACCTGGGCGAGTGGACGGCGGTCGCCTACTTCTCCGGTCGGTCGTATCCCACCGAAGACGGTGCCCGATCCGCCGCCCGGCACGAGGTCCCGTGGCTCGCACGTCTCCTCGGCCGCTGAATTGGGGGTCGTCACGACGGCGACCGGCCCGTGCTGGCAAAATGGTTCCGTGGAACGGGTGATCGGAATCGGTGGGTACTTCCTGCGGGCTGTCGACCCGGCGGCACTCGGTGCCTGGTACCGGGAGTGCCTGGGTCTGGACGCCGACGAGCACGGCGTGTGGCAACCAGGTGCCGGCGTCACGGTGTTCGCCACGTTCGAGACCGACACCGGATATTTCGGGTCCCCCTCCCAGCAGACCATGATCAACTTCCGCGTCCGGGACCTCGACGCGATGCTCGCCCAGTTGCGCGCCCACGGCGCGGACGTAGCCGACGGGACCGAGGACATGGAGGGAGTGGGTCGGTTCGGGTGGGTCACCGACCCCGAGGGCAACCGGATCGAGCTCTGGCAGCCCGCCTGAACCGGGACCTGGCGTGGGGCCGGGCGGTCCGCCGCGACGAACCCTAGGTGGAGATCCCCACCACATCGTCGACCGAGATACCGTCGCCTGGCAGGCTCCCGAAGTAGGGGGCATCGAAGCCGAAAATTCCCCCGTCATCCGCCACCAGCCAGTAGCCGCTGCCGTCCCCGTTCGTCGCCATGCCGACGATCGGCTGGTTGAGGGTGAGGTCGCCCGTCGATCCGCGGAACGCGGCGTCGCCGTAAGCGAAGATCCCGCCGTCGGAGGCGACGAACCAGTAGCCCTTGCCGTCGGGCGTGGACGTCATCCCCACGACGGGCCTGTTGAGGGTGATGTTCCCCGTCGAGCCGAAGAAGGGAGCGTTGCCGAAGGCGAAGATGCCCCCGTCGGAGGCGACGAGCCAGTAGCCACCCAACGGGTTCGAGGCCATCCCGACGATCGGTCGGTTCAGAGGTGACCCGCCCATCGACCCGCGGAAGACGGCGTCCCCGAAGGCGAAGATCCCACCGTCGGCGGCCACGAGCCAGTAGCCATTGCCGTCAGGTGTCGCCGCCATCCCGACGATCGGCTGGTTGAGCTGCGTCCCCCCCATGGAGCCGAAGAACCGGGCGTCACCGAAGGCGAAGATCCCGCCGTCGGCGCCGACCATCCAGTACCCACCGCCGTCCGCAGTCTGGGCCATGCCCACGATCGGACGGTTGAGCGGTGTCGCCGACAGATCGCCGAGATAGGTGAGGTACTGGTCGTTGCCGTAGCCGGAGATGCTGCCATCGGACCCGTAGGCGTAGTAGCCGGTGTGCGGCGTGGTGGCGGCCAGGTTGTAGGCGATCGACGTGTACTGAACGAAGGGCACCGTGCCGTCCGAGTTGACGCACGCCACGCGGATGGCGATGGAGAGGGAGTTCGGCCCCTCGACCAGCGTCGTGATGACGGCCGTCATGGTCGTGTTCTGTTCGCCGCTGAAGCACAGCTGGTCCCGGACGGCGCCGACCGCACCGTCGCCGTAGGTCACTCCGGCACGGAGGGGCTGACTGTCCGGCGGGATGATCTGGACCTCGTCAGTGACGCCGGCCGAGGTGTAGATCGACACGATGGCCTGGCCCCCCTGGATCTCGCCGAACCCGGCGCCGGTGTTGTAGCTGCCCGTCCCGTCCGCATACGAGGTCTCCTCGTAGCCGTAGGACACCGTGGGCACGGGTCCGTGCGCCACCAGCGCGGGCGCAGTCGCCGAGGGGGTCATACGCGCTCCGGCGACGGTACGCGTCGAGGCGACCGACGCACCGGCCGTCGCCGACCCGGCGACCGATTCGACCATGCTCAAGGTGACGACGACCAGGCTGACCAAGGTGAGTTTCCGCATCGGTGCACATTACACATCGGAAACGTAGGTACTTCGTGGGTCAGGCGCTTGGCGCACCGTCTCGCCCCTCGGCGGACACCTGCAGGAGACGGCGCCGTCAGAACACGGTCCGGGCGGGCACCGACGTGGCCGACAGGTCGGCCTCCTCGGTGCCCATGAGGGAGAACCAGCAGGCCGTGCCGGCGTCGAGGTCGATCTCGACGCGGGCCGGCACCTTGCCCATCTGATGGCCCGCGTTCAAGACCCAGGTGGCACAGATCCGGTCCACCCACGAACCGTCCGGCGTGAAGGGTGACTCGTGGACGTGCCCCGACAGCACGAGGTCCGGCGAGAACTCGGCGATCCACCCGCCGAGCTCGGTGTCCCCGTAGTCCTTGCGTCCCGTCCAGCACGTGGGCGAGCCGAGCGGCGGCCAGTGGTAGACCCACACCCAGCGCTCCGGGCGCCGGTCGGCGTCGGCCGCCAGCTGCTGTGCCACGGTGCCGCGCCCTACCGGGCCGTCCCACCACGGGCAGATGGTGACCAGGGTGTCGCCCACCACGAGGGAGCCACCGTCGGTGGCGATGCCCGCCTCACGCGCGCCGGCCAGCCAGAGCGCCGACTGCTCACCGGCGGCGTCCGGGCCGGTGAGGTCGTGGTTGCCCGAGCTGACCGCCACCGTCGTGACGTCGTCGAGGAGGGCCAGGTAGCGCAGGACGACGACGCTCTGGGCGTCCAGGGGGACCGCCGAGGCGATGTTGAGGCTGTCACCGGCCACGACCACGAGGTCGAAGTGCGGGGCGGCACCGACCACCCAGTCCAGCTGGGGGAGGGAGTAGTGGAGATCGGAGACGAGGAGGATGCGCATGATGGAGAGGGGCCGGATCGGCGCACCGCAGCCTAGGCGTCACCGGCCGCGGAGCCGAGCCGGATCGGGCGGCCCCGAGCCCCCCGGGGGTACGGTTGGCCATGCAGTTGAGCCCGCGCTACGAGGGCGACCCGGTCCTCCGCTTCGACCCACCGGTCGCCGACCCCGGCGTGCCGCTGCTCCGCCAGCGCCGTCGCCTGGTGGCCACCCTGGCCACGTTCGACGCCGACCAGTGGGCCGCCCCGTCGCGCTGTGCGGGTTGGGCCTGCCGCGACGTCGTGAGCCACCTGGTGACGGTCAACGCGTTCTGGGCCGCCTCGATCAGCGCCGGCCGCGCCGGCGCGCCGACCCGCTTCCTCGTCGGGTTCGACCCCGCCGTGACCCCCGCCCAGCTGGTGGCCGGGGAACCGGACGTGCCGGACGCACAGCTGCTCGCCCGGCTGGCGAGCACCACCGAGTCGCTAGCCGAGGCCCTCGACGGCCTGGACACCGCCGGGTGGGCCCGGTTGGCCGAGGCGCCGCCCGGACACGAGGCGATCAGCGAGGTGGCCGCCCATGCCCTCTGGGACGCCTGGATCCACGAGCGGGACATCTGCCAGCCGCTCGGCATCCCCGTGCCCACCGAAGCCGACGAGGTCGACGTCGCGCTCCGCTACGCCGTCTCGGTGGGACCGGCCCTCCTGGCGGCCGCCGGCGACGACCGGACCGGTGCCCTCCGGGTGCGGGCCACGGGGCCCGACGTCGACCTGGTGGTCGAGGTGGGGCCGGTCGTCGTCGTCCGTGACGCGGATGGCGGCGACGACGACCTGCCCGAGGTCCGGGGCGGTGCCGTCGAACTCGTCGAGTCGTTCAGCCTCCGTGCTGGAGTTCCCGTGGTGCCGGCGGCGTACCGGTGGATGGTCGACGCCCTGGCCGTCGCCTTCGACCAGGTGGGTCAGCCCGTGGTCCCGACCGGGGCCGCGGAGGGCGCCGCGACGGGAGCTCCTCCCTCACCGACGGCCGCGTCGTAGCGGACTTGGCGCTCGACGAAGGCCAAGTACAGCGCCATCGAGAACGCCAGGCTGGTGAACAGGCTCATGACGAAGAAGATCCAGG